>JBAVQS010000179.1:0-8515 GCA_049694275.1 Anaerolineae bacterium
CGTTGTCGCTCACGCGGATGAGCGTCACGCCCCCTTCGCGAATCTCAATCGAGATGGCGGTCGCCCCGGCGTCAATCGCGTTCTCGACCAGCTCCTTGACCACCGACGCCGGCCGTTCGACCACCTCACCTGCCGCGATGCGCTCCGCAACGGACTTGTCCAGAATGTGTACGCGTGGTTCGCCCATCTTTATACTCGACCTTTACTCATATGCAGAACGCGCCGTGTGCTCTGACAAACAGGGCGCGTCAGATTCCCTTCACTGGATATTGCGCAACAATATTATCCAACTGTTTTATAATCCCAGGCAACCAACTCTGGTCCAGTCGTCTTGATTCGAAAGTGAGCCGATTGCCATCACCTGGCCGGTCCATTGCAACCCCATGCAGCGCAATATGTCCGAACCGGTCTCCCACCAGGGTCAGCAAAACCTGTCCCTCCATCGTTTCGAATTTTGCCTGCGCATCGAGAGCCGCATATAAATGCTGAACCTGTTCCCGAAACGAGAGGAAAGCGTAACGTTCTATCGCGGCTCGATACTTGCCCCTAAAAGCGCCCGCTTGGAGCGAAACATCAACCACGAGCCAGTTGGCATCCCAATAATCTGTCGCTTCGGGCCTTTCTGCGTCAAGAATCTGGAAAAGAATGTACTCGGCATCGCCGCCGATTTTCAGATCTATGGGCTGCATACACACGCTCTCCAAGCTCGCTGGCTATACAACTATCCGACCATCCGACTATCCGATTCTTTGATCTTGACCTGCATCTCGTTCAGCAGGTTCAACGCCTGGACCGGCGTCATGTTTGCAATATCCACCACCGCCAGCTTTTCGAAAATGCTCCGCCACGTCTCGGCACGCGCCTCATAGAGCGCGTGCGCTTCGGCGGCGACGGTGGACGGAGGGCTAACTATCGTCTCCTGACCACTCGCTGCTTCCCCACCCTCTCCTGTCTGGCGAATGATGGCCGACGACCCCAGCGTTGCGCCCTTCAGCGGACGCAGGTTCGCCGAGGCGGGCTGACCACGCGCCTCCCGCGTCTGTTCCAGCCCGCGCAATACTGCCTCCGCCCGCTCGATGACGCGCGCCGGCAGGCCGGCCAGCCGCGCGACGTGAATGCCAAAGCTCTTTTCTGCGCCGCCGGGGATCACCTGGCGGAGGAAGATCACTTCTTCGCCATGCTCCTTGATCGCCATCGTATAGTTCTTGACCGCGCCGCCGTGCGCGCGGATGCTGTCGGCAAATTCGAGCTGGGTCAGTTCATGATAATGGGTCGCAAAGAGGGTCTTGCTACCGATGAGGTTGTGAATCTCTTCGGCAATCGCCCAGGCGAGCGAGATGCCGTCATAGGTCGAGGTGCCACGGCCCACCTCGTCGAGGACAATGAGGCTGCGCGGCGTGGCGTGGCGCAGAATATGACTCGTCTCGCTCATCTCGACGAGAAAGGTCGAGCGCCCCTGCGCAATATCATCGCTTGCGCCGACGCGCGTAAAGATGCGGTCGGTCAGGCCGATGTGCGCCGAGCGCGCCGGAACGAAAGAGCCGAACTGCGCCATCAGGACAATGAGCGCCACCTGGCGCACAAAGACGCTCTTGCCTGACATGTTCGGGCCGGTCAGGATGATCACCCGCTGCGATTCGTCGTCGAGCCGCGCGTCATTCGGCACAAAGGTTTCGCCTTCGCGCAGGAACCGCTCGACGACCGGGTGCCGCCCTTCGTGGATTTCGAGCACATCCCCATCGTCCACAACCGGCTTGCAATACCCATACTGCGCGGCCACCTCCGCCAGCGCCGAAAGGGTATCCAGTTGCGCCAGGATTCGCGCCGCCGCCTGCAAGCGCGCCGCATGCTGGATCACCGCGACGCGGACCTGGACAAAGAGCTCGTATTCCAGGTCCTTGACGCGGTCCTCGGTCGAGAGGATACGCGCCTCCTGCGTCTTGAGCTCGGGCGTCACATATCGCTCGGCGTGCGAGATGGTGGCGCGGCGCTCGTAATCTTTGGGAATCAGGTGGCCCTGGCTGCGCGGCGCCTCGATGAAAAAGCCAAAGACCTCGTTATACCGCACCCGCAGGTTCTTGATCCCCGTTCGCTGGCGCTCCTTTTCCTCCAGCTCGCTCAGCCAGTTTTTCCCGGCGACTGCGCCCTGGCGCAGTTCGTCCAGCGCCGGCTCGTAACCGGGCTTGATCAGCCCGCCCTCCTTGATAAAGATGGGCGGATCATCCACCAGCGCCCGGTCGATCAGGTCGAACACGTCCTGCAGCTCATCCAACTGGGATTCCAGCTCGCGCAGCCGGGCCGAGGTCGCCGGCTTGAGCCGCGCCTTGATCTGGGGAAGCCGCCGGAGCGCCCGCTTGAGCGCGATCAGGTCGCGGGCGTTTGCATTTCCAAAGCCGATTCGCCCGACAAGCCGTTCGACATCATAGAGCCCATCCAGCAGTTTGCGCAGGTCCTCGCGGAGAAAAGCGTTCGTCACCAGCTCGCCAACCGCGTCCAGCCGGGCCTGAATCAGGCGCAAATCGAGCAGCGGCTGTTGAATCCAGCGCTTGAGGAGGCGCGCGCCCATCGCCGTGACGGTCTGATCGAGCACGCCAAACAAAGAGCGCGCGCTGCGTTGGCGAACCGGTGAACCGCCGGTCATGGCGTCGGGAGAGACGTCACCGGCATGGAGCGGAGTGGTCAGTTCAAGATTGCGCCGGGTGGCGATGTCGAGGGTCATATAATCGCCCAGCGCATAAGTCCAGAGCCCGTTCAGGTGCTTGAGCTCGCCGCCGCGCGCCGCCAGGTCCGTCAAATAGTGCAGGACCGCGCCTGCGGCTGCAGTCGCGAGGGGCAGCGCTTCGCAGCCAAACGGTTCGAGCGTTGCCGTCTTGAAATGCGCGGTCAGGTCCGCCCGCGCCCGTTCCGCGTCGCAAACCTTGTCCTCCACCGGCGAGATGCGCACAGAGCGCATGGATCTGAGACGGGCAACAAAAGCTTCGTCCGCCGCCAGCGACTGCGGCAGCACATACTCGCTCGCCTCCACCCGCTGCAGCTCGTCCAGCAGCCGCGCCTCGGCGTCCACCCCTTCGATTTGGGTCGTCGCGAACTCGCCCGTCGAGATGTCGGCAACGGCGAGGCCAAAAGCCGCTCCCGGCGCTCGCACAATCGCCGCCAAAAAGTTATCGCGCTTGGCCTGCAAGAGCGCATCCTCGACCACCGTGCCAGGGGTGATCACCCGGATGACGTCTCGCTTGACCAGCCGCTTGACCTTTTTCGGGTCCTCCAGCTGTTCGACCAGCGCGACCTTGTACCCCTTGTCGATCAGCCGGGCAATGTAGGACTGGACATGGTGATGCGGCACGCCCGCCATCGGCAAGCGCACCCCTTTGGCAAAGGAGCGATGCGTGAGCGCCAGTTCCAGCTCGCGCGCGGCGATTTTCGCATCGGCGTCAAAGGTCTCGAAAAAATCGCCGAGGCGAAAGAGGACCAGCGCATCGGGGAAACGCGCCTTGATCTGGCGATATTGCGCCAGCATGGGAGTCAGGTGTTTTTCTTCCAAGTCGTTATGGAGTATAGCACAAAAGTTCAAACTTATGGGGGCATTGACACTTTAAAAGGACCTCGCTAAAATACCCGCACTCATCGCCGCAGCCCAACCCTTCCCCCGGTTTGTCTCCTGCATCACAGCTTGCCACTTTGAGGGAACGTCTTGTGGTCCATCGTGTCTCCTGAAAAGAAACCTGAAGGTTGAGGTATTCATGTCCAACCCGGACTCTTACTATCAAAACCTGGAACAAAAGGTCGCCGCACAGGATATTCAACTTGCCGCCGTCCAGGCTACGCTGGAGCAGCGCAATGCCGAACTTGCAGTTATCAACGGCATTCAGCAGGGGCTCGCTTCGCAGGTTGATATGCAAGTGATCTATGATTTCGTCGGCGACAAGATTCGCGAGATCTTTGACGCGCAGGCGATCTTTATCACGCGGTATGATGCGGCGACCGACCTGGGCCACTACTATTACCTGGTCGAAAAGGGACAGCGTTTTTACCCCGCGCCGTTCACACCCGGTCCCATCGGACAAGAGATGCGCCGAACCCTTCAACCGATGCTCATGCGAAACCCGGCTGACTTTGTGCGATACGAGTCGGGGACCATTCCCGGAACGGCGCCGGTCCAATCCGCCGTTTATGTTCCGCTCGTCGCCGCGGGACAACTCACGGGGTCCATCTCTCTGCAAAACCTGGACCGCGAAAATGCCTTTAGCGAGTCCGACGTACGCCTCCTCATGACCATCGCCTCGTCCATGGGCGTCGCACTGGAAAACGCGCGCCTCTTTGCCGAGACCAAACGCCTGCTGGCCGAGACCGAACAGCGCAATGCGGAACTGGCAATCATTAACAGCGTCGGACAAGGGCTCGCCAAAGAGCTCGACTTTCAGGCGATCATTGACCTGGTCGGCGACAAGATTCGCGATATCTTTAGAGCGCCGGTCGTCGGCATCCAGTTATATGACCCGGCGACCAATTACATCTCTTATCCCTATACCTTTGAAGACGGGGCGCGCTTTCAATTTCCATCGCGACCGCTTGGCGCCGGTTTTACCGGGCATATCATTCGCACCGGCCAGCCGCTCATCATCCATCACGACATGGAACAAAAGATGTCCGAACTCGGCAGCATTACCTTTCCCGGCACCGCCATGCACCAATCGTATGCCGGCGTCCCCATCAGTTCCGGCAGCCAGGTCACCGGCGTTATCGCGCTCGAAGACGCCCAACCCAACGCTTTTCCCGAAACCGCGGTCAACCTGTTGACCACGCTCGCATCGAACCTGGGCGTCGCCCTGCAGAATGCGCGCCTTTTCGCCGAAACGAAACGCCTCCTCGCCGAGACCGAGCAGCGCGCGACCGAGCTCGCCACCGTCAATCGCATCAGCCAGGCCATCGCTTCCGAGCTCGAGCCCGACGCCCTGATTCAACTGGTGGGGGATCAAATTCGTCAAGCCTTTGAGGCCGACGTCGCCTATGTCGCGCTGCTCGACCGGCAGACCACCTTGATTCACTTTCCATACAGCTATGGCGAATCGTTCACGGCCTTTCCCCTGGGCGAGGGGCTGACGAGCAAGATTATCGAGTCCGGCGAGCCGCTCCTCATCAACCGCGAGATCGGGGCCCGCCGCGCCGAACTCGGCGCCTCACTCGTGGGCCGGGAAGCCAAATCCTACCTGGGCGTTCCCATCCTGATTGGCAAGCAGGCGGTCGGCGCACTGAGCGTCCAGAGCCTGAAAACCGAAGGGCGCTTTGACGAGGACGACGTGCGGTTGTTGACCACCCTGGCCGCGAATGTGGGGACCGCGCTCCACAATGCCCAGTTGTATCGCGAGGCCGAACGGCGCGCCGGCGAAATGGCGGCGCTGACCGAGATCGGGCGCGAGATCTCTTCGACCCTCGACATGCAAACAGTGCTGGAACGGATTACCCGGAACGCGCGCGAGATGCTGACCGGCGAGACCAGCGCGGTTTTCATGCTGGAGCCCGACGGGCAAACCCTGCGCCCGATTGCCGCGATTGGGAAAATTGCCGACGCCGTCATGGCTTATCGCCCCCGCCTGGGCGCGGGGCTGATCGGAGCCATCACCCAGAACGGCGTCGCCGAGATCGTTCAGGATGCGCTCCAGGACCCGCGTTCCATGCACCTGGCAGGCACCTCTTATAACGAAGAGGGCGAAAAGCTCATGGTCGCCCCGCTTATGGCCGGCGTGCAGCGCGTGGGCGCGATGGCGATCTGGCGCGGAAACCGGGATCGCATCTTTACGCCGGATGAGCTCGAATTCCTGATCGGACTCTCGCGCCAGGCGGCCATTGCAATCCAGAACGCGCGGTTGTTCAACGAAATTCAGCAACAACGCGAGTATTTCGAATCGGTTGTTCAAACAAGCCCTGTTGCGATTGTCCTGGTAGACCCCTATCAAAACGTTGTTTCCTGGAATCCGGCTGCCGAGAAACTTTTTGGCTACAGCCGTCAAGAAGCGGTGGGACGAAATCTCGACGATCTCGTGGCAAACGATCCCGAGATCCGGACATCAGCGGAACGCTTTACCCCCCAAAGCTATCGAGGCCAAACCCATCACGCGATCACCCGGCGAACACGTCAAGATGGAACGCTGATCGACGTCGAGCTATTTGGCGAAATCATCCAACTATCCGGACGTATCGTCGGAGGCTTTGCGATTTACCACGATATCACCGAAATACAGCGCGCGCGCCAGGCCGCTGAAGACGCGAATAAAGCCAAAAGCAATTTTCTCGCGAACATGAGCCATGAGTTGCGGACCCCACTGAATGCCATTATCGGTTACAGCGAGATGCTGACGGAAGAGGCCGAGGGCATCGGCCAGGAAAGACTGGTCCCTGACCTGCGAAAGATCAATATCGCCGGCAAGCACCTGCTTGACCTCATCAACGCCATCCTTGACCTGAGTAAGATCGAAGCGGGCAGGATGGAGCTCTATCTCGAAACCTTTGATATCGCCCGGATGGTCAACGATGTGGCCGTCGTGATCCAGCCCCTCGTCGCCAAAAACGACAACCGGCTCCAGGTCCGCGTGGCCGGCGACGTGGGGATGATGCACGCCGACCTCACCAAGGTTCGACAGAGCTTGTTTAACCTGCTGAGCAATGCCTGCAAGTTTACCGAGCACGGAACCGTGATAGTCGAGGTCGCGCGGGAACAGCGGGAGGGCGCGGATTGGGTCACATTCCGCGTGACTGACACCGGCATCGGGCTGACCCCCGCGCAAAAGGCCCGGCTGTTCCAGGAATTCACCCAGGCAGATACGAGCACCGCGCGTAAATATGGGGGTACGGGCCTGGGCCTGGCGCTGAGCCGCCGATTCTGCACCATGATGGGCGGAGAGATTACGGTTGAGAGCGAACCGGGGCGAGGGAGTGTCTTTACGATTCTCTTACCGCCGGAGGTCCGGCCACAGATACAGGACCCGCCAATCGAAATTCCTCCAACGCTCCCCAACACGCAAAAGGTCGTGGTGATTGACGATGACTCGGGCGCACGCGAGCTCTTGCAGCGGCTGTTGCGCACGGAAGGATTCAGCGTGCTGACCGCCGCCGGCGGTGAAGAGGGACTGCGGCTCATCCAGGCCGTCCGTCCCGATGTGATTACGCTCGACGTCATGATGCCGGGCATGGATGGCTGGGCCGTGCTTGCACAACTCAAGAGCAATTCCGTCACGGCGAGCATTCCGGTCATTATGGTCACGATTCTCGACGATCAAAATCTCGGATACGCTCTGGGCGTCGCCGACTATATCACAAAGCCCGTGGACCGCGAGCGGCTGATCGCCGTGCTCAGCCGCTTCCGCCGGGACCCGGCGGCGAACAGCGTGCTCATCGTAGACGACGATTCCGCCGTGCGCGAGCTATTTCGCCGCATTCTCGAAAAAGAGGGGTGGGCCCTACGCGAGGCGGGAAACGGACGCGCCGGTCTCGAGCAGGTCGCGGACAAAACTCCCGACCTCATCCTGCTCGACCTGATGATGCCCGAGATGGATGGGTTTGAATTTGTCGACGAACTGCGTAAAAACCCCGCCTGGCGAAGCCTTCCCATCGTGATTATCACCGCCAAGGAGATCACGCCCCAGGACCGGGAACGCCTCAACGGGTACGTGGCGCGAATTCTGGAGAAAGGGACCTACAGCCACGAGGAACTGGTCGCGCAGGTGCGCCAGGTGATGGCCTGGAGTCAAAAGGGGTAGCGGCACGGGAGCGCATTGATTTATGGCAAAAATTCTCCTGATTGAAGACAACGAGATGAACCGCGACATGCTGTCACGCCGGCTCGAACGCCGCGGCTATACCGTCTTGATGGCCTGGGATGGAGCGCAGGGGGTCGAGATCGCCCACAGCACCTTGCCCGACCTCATTCTCATGGATATGAGCCTCCCGGTCCTGGATGGATGGGAAGCGACGCGCCAACTCAAGGCGGCGCCAGATACCAGGACCATTCCGGTGATTGCGCTAACCGCCCATGCCATGTCGGACGACCGGGACAAGGCAATGCAAGCAGGCTGCGACGACTATGACACCAAACCGGTCGACCTCAACCGGCTCTTGACGAAAATCGAAGCCCTTTTACCAAAGAGTCTTGCCGCATGATTGCGCCCGAGCAGGCAGACCCGGGCATCGAGGAAGAGGCGCAGCGCGCCCACCGGACGCTGCTCGCCAGACTGCGGCATGAACTGCGCACGCCGCTGAATGCCATCCTGGGCTATAGTGAACTGTTGCTCGAAGACCTTCAGGACCGCGACGACCAGACTCTGACGCGAGACCTGAACAAGCTGCACGCCGCCGGAGTGGAACTGCTTGCGCGACTGAACGACGCGCTTGCGAACGATCGAATCGTGTCCGGCCAGCTTGACGATCTGAGCGCAGTCCGAACCAGGCTCCACGACCAACTGCACACGCCGGCCGACGCCGTCCTCGGCTATAGTGAACTGGTGATCGAAGAGGCGCGTGA
>JBAVQS010000180.1:0-2326 GCA_049694275.1 Anaerolineae bacterium
CAGGGGAGTCCGGTGGCGGTGCCGGTGGAGGTGGGGCTGTCGGACGGGACCTACACGCAGATTGTCAAGGGGCTCAACGTGGGCGACCAGGTCGTCGTCCAGATGCAGTCCACCACCGGCGTCTCGAACTCGAACCGCGGCCCCGGGGGCGGAACCATCATTGTGGGCGGCGGGCCCGGCGGGCCTCCGCCCGGAGATTGATCGGAGCAGAATGCGATGAAAAAACTACTCATGGCGCTCCGCGTCGCCGGCTCCTCGCTGGTGTCGCACAAAATGCGCTCGTTCCTGACCATGCTCGGGATCATCATCGGCGTCGGGGCGGTGATCGCGCTGGTGGCGGTAGGCCAGGGCGCGCAGGCGCAGGTGGTCAACCAGTTTCAATCGCTCGGGTCGAACCTGATCATGGTGTCGGCGGTGCAGAACTTTGGATTCTCGCGCGCGGGCGCACGCACGACCACGCGCCAGCCGAACAGCGCCGACGTGGAAGCGATCCGCGCGCTGGCGACAAGCGTCAGCCTGATTGCGCCCGAGTATGACGCACAGGCGACGGTCGTCTACAGCGGCAAGACCACGAACGCTAGCGTCAGCGGGGTGACGGCCGAGTACGCCATCGTGCGCAACTGGAGCATGGCGAGCGGGAGCTTTATCTCGAACGAGAACAACGACAACCTGGACCAGGTGGTTGTGCTGGGGCAGACGGTGGTGTCGAATCTTTTTGGCAGTGGGGTTGTCAACCCCGTCGGCGAGACGGTGCGGATCAACCGGCAGGACTATACGGTGATCGGCGTGGTGAAATCCAAAGGGACGGGCGGCAACAGCAACCAGGACAACATCGTGTTCATGCCGCTGCGGACCGCGCAGGTCAGGCTGGGGGGAGCGGGCACGACCACCCTGCGCGCCATCAACCTGCAGGCGCGCTCGCCGGAAGAGATGGACCTCGCCCAGGCGCAGGTGACCGCGATCCTTCGGGCGCTCCACGGGCTCTCCGCCGGCGCGACGAATGACTTTATCGTCCAGAACCAGGCGGATATTGTGAGCTCCGTGGTGCAAACTACTGGCACCTTCACGACGCTCCTGGGGAGCATCGCCGCGATCTCCCTGCTGGTGGGCGGCATCGGCATCATGAACATCATGCTGGTGAGCGTGACCGAGCGCACGCGCGAGATTGGCCTGCGCAAGTCGGTCGGGGCCAAGCGTATGGACATCCTGTTTCAGTTCCTGATCGAAGCGATGGTCATCAGCGTGCTCGGCGGAATCATCGGGGTCATCGCCGGAGTGGGGGGGGCGCAGATCATCACGCCGCTATTGGGTTACAGCAAGTCCGTAGTGACGCCCGAAAGCGTGATCCTGGCCCTGGCCGTTTCGCTGGCGATCGGCATCTTTTTCGGAATCTATCCGGCCAATCGCGCGTCCGCACTCAACCCGATCGATGCCCTGCGATACGAATAGCTGGGTGGTTCCGGGGGATGATGGAGGAGGAATCAAGTTGCTTCATTCATCATCCTCTGCTACAATAGCGGCCATCCGCTTGTCCGCGTATTAGCAATGCACATCGTCCGTCGTTTTTCTTGGAGCCTGATTCTCCTCGCCTGCGTTTTACTCGTCTCCCTGCTTTCATCATCTGCCATTCGCGCTGGCGCAACCCCGCGCGTTCTCGCTTTCTATTATGCCTGGTTCGACGCCAATACCTGGACGCCGAGCCTGGTGTCGGATATCCCTGCACCCACCTATAACTCGAACGATCCAACCGCGATTGCACGGCATATTTCCCAGGCGCAGGGAGCGGGAATTGATGCCTTTGTCGTTTCCTGGATCGGGACGAATAACCCGACCGACTGGAATTTCAAGACGATGCTGGACCAGGCGCAGCGGGTGAATTTCAAGGCGACCATCGATTTCGAGGTGCAGCACTTTGGGAGCCGCGATGCCGTGATCGGCGCACTCTCGTACGTGCGCGATACGTGGATGTCGCATCCCGCTTTTTTTCGGGATAACGGCAAGCCGGTAATCTTTTTCTGGCGGGAGCAGACTTTTTCGGTGGGGGATTGGGCCGCGATTCGTGCGGCGGTAGACCCGAACCATCAGCAGATCTGGATCGCCGAGGGCGTGGATATTTCCTATCAGCAGGTGTTTGATGGACATCACCTGTACTCGATTGCCTGGTCGCCGGACCCCAACTATACGCTCAAGGATTGGTCAGGCCGCGTGCGCCGCGCGGGGGCAGACAAGCTGTGGGTGGCGACGGTGATGCCGGGGTACGACGATACGCGAACGACGCGCCCGGACCGCTTTGCGCGGGCGCGGGACAATGGCAATTTTTATCGCA
>JBAVQS010000181.1:0-15266 GCA_049694275.1 Anaerolineae bacterium
GATTGGCGAACCGTGTATCCCGGCAGGCCCCTCTTCACCGCCGGGTCCTCTGGCGCACAATCTTTCTTCTCCTCTTGATGCTCGTCGCCGTATCCGGCGTGCAACCCGCGCCCACCACATTTGCCCAGGGGGCGACGCACCCGGCACCCAATGTCGGGCCGCTCGTCACACCCCGGTCCTTTAATGGCGATGTGCATTCCCTTCCGGCCGGCGCGTCTCCCCGTCAATCGAAATCGCCCGATGCGCCGCTCATCATCCCGCGCGTGTCGTCCCCCGGCAGTGGCCCGCACGCGGACCCTGTTGTTCAAGCACGGTCTGCCGCAGTCAGCATGCCGGCCCTCAGCCTGAATTTCAAAGGGCTCGATTTTACGAATTGGGGCGCCGGTCAGCCGCCCAGCGCCAATGGGGACGTGGGCCTCAACTATTATGTGCAGGCGGTCAACCTCGCCGTGGGTATCTTTGCCAAGAACGGAACCCGCCTGGCCGCTTTCAGGCTCGACGCGTTGTGGGCCGGCGCAAATACCGGGACGGCGTGCGACACCAGCCACCAGGGGGAACCGCTCGTCCTCTATGACCAGATAGCGGACCGCTGGATTCTTGGCGACGTGGCCTGGATTGACCGCATGAACGGCCCGTTCTTTGAATGCCTGGCCGTTTCCAAAAGCAGCAACCCGCTCTCCGGCGGATGGTGGCTCTATGCCTTTCCCGCGCACTCGGATTACCTCAACGATTCCCCACGCCTCGCCGTTTGGGCGGACGGCATCTATATGTCGGCCAACCTGGTCGACTATACGCCGCTGGGCAACAGTTTCAAGGGGGTGCGCGTCTGGGCGCTGAACCGCGATGATTTGACGAACGGGCAGCTCTTGCGCAATGTTTCGTTTGACCTGGATGCGACGCTGGGCTATGCCTTTCTTCTTCCAGCCAACCTGCGCGGCGCGCTGCCCCCCGACGGAACACCGGAATTCTTTGCCGCGATTACCGAGCCGAATACATTGCACCTCTGGAAGCTGCAGAGCAACTGGCAGAGCCTCGCCGGTTCGACCCTGACCGGTCCGACCGATCTTACCGTCGCCGATTTCTATATGCCCTGCGCCGCGGGCGCGACCATCGGGTGCGTCCCCGCGGCGGCAGGCGAGTCGCTGGACGCCGTAGGCAACCGGTTAATGTCCGGCCTGCAATATCGGAATCTCGGCGGGACCGAATCGCTCTGGGCGACGCACACCGTCACACCCCAATCGGGGTATGGGATTGCGACGGGCATCCGGTGGTACGAGATTCGCGACCCCAACAACACGCCGACCGTGTACCAGCAGAGCACCTATCTTCCCGATTCGAATTATCGCTGGCTGCCCAGCCTCGCGGTGGACCAGCATGGGAACATGGCAATCGGGTACAGCATATCGAGCCCTACGATGTATCCATCGATTCGTTACGCCGGGCGGTTGGGCGGAGATTCCCCCGGCGCATTGACACAGGGCGAAAGCACGTTGATTGCGGGCACCGGCGGACAATCGGGTGGGCAGAACCGCTGGGGCAATTATAGCTCGATGAGCGTGGACCCCGGCGACGGCTGTACGTTCTGGTATACGAATGAATACTATGAATCGACCGGCGCCAACTGGCAGACGCGTATCGGCGCCTTTCAATTTCCCACGTGCTACAACGGGCCCACGCCGACGCCCAGCCCAACCTTGACTGCGACCCCCACCGCAACGCCCAACACGCCAACGCTCACCCCCACACCGACGCTCACCCCGACCGCCACGGCCACGCCGACCCGCGACCCGGACCTGGAACAGGGCTTTCCACTGCAAGCCTACCACGCGCCCGGACCCTACTGGTCCGAGCCCGATGCGCACACTCTCATCGGAAACATTGACGGCGACCCGAATCCCGAGATTATCATCGGCGGGCGGGTTATCGGCCCCATCCTCGCCTGGCACGGCAACGGCTCGCCGGTCAGCGGCTTTCCACTCTACCTCCATTCCGAAGGCTACCCGGCCCTCGGGCACCTGTCACAAACCCTGCCCGGACAACAGCTCTTTGCCAGCAGTAACAGCACCACCGACACACTGATTGCCGTATCCGGCGCCAACCAAGTATTGCCCGGTTGGCCGCAAAGCGCCGCGTGGGCCTCGCGCTCGCCGGCGGCGCTGGCCGATGTCAACGGCGATGGATTCGACGAAATCTTTGTCAGCGAACTGGACGCACAGCTACGCGCCTATACCCATGATGGAGCGCCTTTGCCGGGATGGACCTCGCCGGGGGCTGGGCAAGGCGGCATGCAGACGCCGGCGATTGCCGACCTCGACGGCGACGGCATTCCCGAGATTATCGCGGCTTACTATAGCAAAAACGGTGGCCCGGTAAACCTTTACGCGTTCCATCTCAACGGCTCGGTGCTTGCCGGTTTCCCGGTCAGCTTTTCCGACCAACCTGCTTTTGATTCAACTTTTCCGGTGGTGGGCGACGTCGATGGAGATGGACATCCCGAGATCATTGTCGCAGAACGTCAATCGACGCCCAGCCGGCATGTCGCGGTTTACATCCTTAACGCGAACGGAACGACCCGGCTCGTCCTCTGGGCGCTCGGCGATGTGGGAAGTGAAACGAACCCGGCCCTGGCCGACCTGAACGGCGATGGCAAGCCCGAAATCATAGTCCAGACGGATACCGCGTTGAACGCCTGGACCGGCGATGGACAGGTCGTGCCCGGCTTTCCGGTTAGCTTTGGCGGGAATTACTGGATCGGAAGTTCTGCGCCGGTGGTGGGCGATGTCGATGGGGATGGCCAGCCGGACATCGTCGTCACCACTCAGGTTGCGAACTCTTATACGACCGGCCTGGTTTGGGTGGTCAACCACAACGGCGTCGTCCATCCCCACTTTCCCAAGACCCTCCCCATCGGCTCGGGCGCCGTACCCGCGATCGCAGACATCGACGGCGACGGGCACAACGAGATTATCGTGACCGGCTGGTCCTGGAATGGAACGCCCGGCACGTACGATACGGTCTGGGCGTTCGACCTCGGCGGCGGACCGTATGGCAAGATCGAGTGGGGCCAATTGGCCGGTGGGCCGGGTCATATCGGACTCTATGGAACCTATGTTCCCCCGCCGGCGACGCCAACGCCGACCTTGACGCCCAGCGCGACCCCAACTCAAACGCTGACTCCTACCCGGACGTCAACCGCGACCAGAACGCTGACGCCGACCCGGACGGCGACGCCGACCACCAGCCCGACCGCCACAAAAACGCCGGTACCGGTGACCATCGAGAACGAGGACAGCCGGATTCAGTACGATAGTTGGAACGGCGTCAAGGATAGCCAGGCCAACGGCGGTTCCTATCGCATCACCCATACCGCCGGCTCAAGCGTCACATTCAAATTCAGCGGGACGAGCGTCAAGTGGATCACCCGCAAAGGTCCGGCGGAGGGCATGGCGCGGGTAACGGTGGATGGCGTCGACAGAACGACCATCGACCTCTACAGCGCCAGCACCGCCTGGCAGGTCACCCAGACGATTGGCAACCTGGGCAGCGGCGCGCATACTCTGGTGTTGACCGTGCTCAATACGCGCAACCCGGCCGCCGCCGATTCCAATGTCGTGGTGGATGCCTTTATCGCCGGGACGACGACGACACAGGATACATCGCCCAAGGTGCAGTACGACCTGTGGCAGGGAGTCACGACGACCAAAGCCAGCGGCAGTTCCTATCGCGCGAATGGGACCGGCGGTTCCGCGGCCAGCATGACCTTTACAGGCAGCCGCATCGACTGGATTACCGCGAAAGGCCCGGGCTATGGCAAAGCAGAGGTCAAGCTCGACGGGGTGAGCCAGGGGACATTCGACCTCTACCAGGCGACGCAACAGTGGAAGGTAGCCATCTCGTTCAGCAGCCTGACCGGCGGCGCGCACACCCTGCAAGTTCTCCCGCTTGGCGACAAGAATGTCGCTTCGACCGGAACGACGGTCGTCGTCGATGCTTTCAAAGGCCCCATCGTCCCCTCCAGTCCGGTCAGCGCCGCGAACGTCGCGGACCGGCAAGCGATGCCGGACGCTCCGGACAATCGCGATGCGACGAGCACAGACGCGGGCGCGAGCTGGTTCCAATTGCTCTGGGATGCGCTGGTGGGATGGCTGCGCCCCGCGCAAACGGTCGCGGAAAAATAGTCGCAGGTCACAGGCCGCAGGCGACAGGCGACAAGGAATCGAAAGCGTTTGTATCGCGAGGACCGCCGGGTATGTTGCCCCGGCGGTCCTTTGTATTGGCTGCCTTTTTTTGCGGGCGATTTCTAAGATTTTGTTGGCGAACGCGTCCGGACATCGAGCGGTTCAATCTTTCATTGGCGGCGTGCCGCGTTCGCCATATGTCACATCTTTTCAAGCAACTTGCTCGAATGGATACGAGCAAAATGAGACGACGCCGCGTGTCCGTTTCGGGTACGCGGTTCAAAGGCCCTCGGATACCGAGCTCTCCGAGGGCGGTGGCCCATCCGTTTGATGCCCGCCCGGCGCTGGGGGCCAGCGGTTGGAAACCGCCGTCTGAAAAAGGGCGCGGCGGCGGGAAAAAAGGCGGCCATTGTTCAAGACTCCGTTGGCGAACGTCGCAGATCGCCAATGAAAGATTGAACCGCGAAGGCCGCAAAGAACGCGAAGGGGATATCGGGTAGAGTTTGCGGTTCGCCAACAAAATCTTGTCACTGGCGCAAAGGGTCTGGACCGCGACAGCCGCGAAAGAGAGCCGCCTTTCGCGGGTTTCGCGTTTTGTCGCGCCTTTCGTGTTCCAAATTGCCCCATGCGAAGGGTCTCGTTACCGCGAACGAGATTCCTCCTCGCATACTGCGCTCGTCGGAATGACCGTATCCGGCGCGCCGTGTGACACGCCGACTGGTCCTGCTGTGCGGAAAATCACTATAGGCCCTTGACACGCCGACGAATGCGCCCACCAGCACGCCGGGCGTGAACGCCGACCTGTCCATCACCAAGACCGCGCAGGTCAAGAGCCGCGGGACCCAGCTCATCTACTGGCTCACCGTGCAGAATCCGGGACCGGCCCAAGCACAGCACATCGTCGTGACCGACCCCCTGCCGCCGCAGGTGCTCTACATCTCGATCGCACCGCAGAGCCCCAAGGGCTAGAAGTGCACGTATGATGCGCCGACGACGACGGTGACCTGCACGCTCGCCGCGCTGGCAGCCAAACACAGCAGCAAGATCGGCCCGAACACGCTCAACAACACGTCGTGCCTGACGCTCAACCAGAACCTGCAACCGACGACGCCGACGACAACCGCGCCGACCTTACCGGAGGAGAATGCGCCGGACACGAACGCTTCCACGAACTGGCTGCAAAATCTCTGGGATGCGCTGGTCGGGTGGCTCGCGCCCGCGCCGACCGTCGCGCAGAATCGGGGCGAAGCGCTGGCTCGCCCGATCGACGGGGGCCGGCCAGGCCGCCGCTTGCGTCGTATGGGAGCAGAGCTTGACACATGTTCAATGAAGCCGCCGGCCTGGCGACGAGGAAAGGACGCCGCAGGGGATGCGACGTGGGACGCGTTTTGGATATAATATCCTGACTGAAAGATTAGGATAAACGCGTTCACTCGTTCGCGGCGCGCTCTGCGCCGGGGTCTGTCTGGCCGCAAAGGATTCACACGATGTTTACTGAAAAAGAGATCGACTATATTCGCTCGCAGCGCCTTGCACGACTCGCGACTGTCTCGAAAGACCGCCAACCGGATGTTGCGCCCGTGAGTTTCGAGTTCGATGGGCAGCACTTTATCGTCCGGGGGTTTGATATTACACGCACCTTCAAGTACAAGAACGTCAAGGCCGGCCACCCGCTGGTCGCGATCGTGATTGACGACCTAGCTTCCGTCTCGCCGTGGATGGCGCGCGGCATCAAGATTCACGGCACCGCCGAGATAGACGAAACAAAAGGGAGACCCCAGTTGACCATCACGCCTCAGCGGTCGTGGAGTTGGGGCATTGAAGCTACTGCATTTGCAGATGGCAAGCCTGTGAGTCGCAAGGTCAAACACTAAAGCGGCGAGAGGAGCAGACCCGGATGTTACAGCAGGAAAAACTCGAACAGGCGATTGCTATTCTCCGCGAGCTGGGCATGGATGCCTGGCTCATCTTTGCGCGCGAAACGGACGAGATGCCGGAACGCACGTGGGAGGTCCTCGCGCCCGGTGGGGTGGTCTGGCAGTCCGCGCTGATTCTGACGCCCGGCGGGGAACGAATCGCCATCGTCGGACAGGGGGACGACGAGAACTATCGCCAGAGCGGGCTCTATTCCGAGGTCCATTCTTATACGCAGGGCATTCGGGAACTGCTCGTCAAGACCCTCGGGCGCATCCATCCGAAACAGATTGGCATCAACTATTCGCCCAGCAACACCGCCGCCGACGGGCTAACGCACGGGATGTATCTCTTGCTGGAGGAATATTTGCGCGGGACGCCGTACGCCGGATGGCTCGTCTCGGCCGACCCGCTGGTCTCGCGCCTGCGCAGTCGCAAGACGCCGGACGAGCTGGCGCGCATCCGGGACGCGGTAGGCCAGACGGTGGCTCTGTTCGACGAGGTGACGCGCCTCATCAAACCGGGAATCACCGAACGGGCCATCGCCGATTATTTGCACCGGCGGATGAAGGAGCTGGATATTACGCCGGCTTGGGGGCTGGCGGGCTGTCCGATTGTCAACGCCGGTCCGCACTCCAACCCCGGACACAGCGCGCCGGGCGATATTGCGGTCGAGCCGGGACACCTGGTTCATCTCGATTTCGGAATCAAGCAGAACGGCTACTGCTCGGACCTGCAGCGGATGTGGTACGTCCTCCGCCCTGGCGAAACGCGACCGCCCGCCGACGTGCAGCGCGCGGTCGCCGCGGTCGCCACGACCATTCAGGAATCAGCCCGGGCGCTCAAGCCGGGCGTGATTGGCTGGGAGATTGACGCAGGGGCGCGCAAGGTAATTACCGGCGCCGGCTTTCCCGAATACCAGCACGCGCTCGGTCACCAGATTGGCCGCTCGGTCCACGACGGCTCGACGCTCCTCGGCCCGCGCTGGGAACGATACGGCGATACGCCCGATGGTGTCGTCGAAGCGAACCAGCTTTACACGCTCGAACTGGGGGTCATGACGAATGCGGGATTCGTCGGGCTGGAAGAGGATGTCCATATCACGGCCACCGGCATGGAGTGGCTCACCCCGCCGCAAACGGAATTGATTCTGGTCCCAGGCGCATAAACCCGCGCGGACCCACATCCCGATTGCCGGTCAATCCAGCCGCCGGATTGTGGGGTGAAGCAGGCCCAACGCCATCACCAACACGGTGAGCAGGCCGCCGGCGAGGCAGACGAGGGGCGCGCCCCACTGCTCGGTCGTCCACCCCGCAACGGCAAAGCCGACCGGCAGCAGACCGTACGAGCCGAGCGCGTCAATGCTGGCGACGCGGCCCAGCGCCGCACGCGGGACCATCTCTTGTAGCGAAGAGGTCCAGATAATGCTGAAGGCTTCAAGCGCCACGCCATTGACAAGCGCGGCGAGCGCCATGACCCAAAAGGGCGGATGGAGACCGATCACCGCCATCATCAGCCCGGCCACGGCGATTCCGCCATAGCCGACGAGCCCCCGGCGGCGGATGCGGTGCATGCGCCCGAACCAGACCCCGCCCAGCACATACCCCATCGCAAAAATCGCATACAGCAGGCCGAGGCCGTTGACATCCTCTTTGCCATCGCCGCCGAACAAAAAGGGGATGGCGACATTATAGGGTCCGGCGAGCGAGACATTGGTAAAGGCCGCCAGCGTAATCGTGAGCCACAGCCAGGGCGCGCCCAGCACAATCCGGACCCCTTCGCGCAAATCGGCCAGGATGCTCCCCTGCGCCGGCGCGGCCTGCCCCGGCGCGGAGGATTGACGCCAGAGGGGCAAGAGGAGCAGGGTCGAGATAAAGAAAGAGAGCGCATTGAGCGCAAAGGCCAGCGGGGTGCCGCCCAGGGCGACGAGACCGGCGCCGAGTGCAGGGCCGAGGATGCGGCCAATCTGGGTGCTGATGGAGGTGAGGGAATTGGCGCTCGTCAGGTCCTGCACCGGCACGAGCTCGGGCACGAGCGCGGTATAGGCCGGCTGGAAAAATGCGTCCACGAACCCAAAGACCAGGCTCGCCACATAGATGTGCCACACCTCCAGCGCATCCTGCCAGGCCAACCACGCCACGGCGGCCACGACGATCCCCCGCAACAGGTCCGACCAGAGCATCAGGCGCATGCGGGGGAAACGATCGACCGCCAGCCCGCCGACGAGGAGAAAGAGCAGCATTGGCGACATGGCAATGATGAGGACCGTCCCCATCACCGCGGCCGAGCCGGTTTTTTGCAGGACCCACCAGGCGAGCGCGATCTGATAGACAAAATCCCCGATGCGCGAGAGCGTCTGCCCGCTCCAGAGCAGGGTAAAGGGGAGATGGCGCAGCGAACGGAATAGAGCCATCAGGGCACGAGCGCTACCACCCGCGCCGGCCCGGCGCTTGCCCCTTTGACCTTGAGCGGAAAGCACGCGACCTTGAACCCCGTGGCCGGCAGGCTCGCCAGGTTGACCAGGCGCTCAATCTGCGCATAGGGTAAATCGACCTGGTGGGCGGCCCAAAAGACGCCGGGCTGCCCGCTCTTTAACGCCGCCAGCGCCTGGCGATTGAGCGGCATATCCCATCCCCACGCATCAATCCCCATCACCCGCACCCTCCGGTCGAACAGCCAGTGCGTCGCCTCGGCCGTGACGCCGCAGCCGCGAAAGATATAGTCGGGCTGGTCGTAAAACCGGTCGCTGCCGGTGCGAACCAGCACAATGTCCAGCGGCTTGAGCGCATACCCCATCCGGTCGAGCGCCGCTTCCGCGTCGGCGACCGTCATCGGGTCCCCCTCCGCTTTGTGGGTCATGTCCAGCACAACGCCGTCATTGAAAAACCATTCCAGCGGCAGTTCGTCAATCGTCTGTGCGCGCTCCCCCTGAATCACGCTGTTGTAATGCCAGGGCGCATCCACATGGGTCGTATCGTGCGTGCCGAGGCGCGTGATGGTTTCCGTCGCCCACCCCTCCTCGTTCCGAAAAAGGGAGGGGGGCACTTGCAAGAGCTGCTTGGCCTGCGCCGCGCCGGCGGCGTGGGAATGATAGGCAATCTCGGTCCGCAGAAAGGGCAGCGTCGCTTCCGAGCTGGATTCAACAAAGGCAGATAGGTCGACGAATGACATGAAACAGATCCTCCCGTGCGCTCTCTATTCAAAGATTTCCTTGACCGGCGCGCTGAGACCCGGCAGCACATCGCCGCCGTCGAGTGTCTCTTGCGCAGTCAGAATGCGAACCGCGGAACGCGAGCGATAGACGGTGACCGTTTGCGACTCGGGGTATACGATCCAGACAAGGCGCGTTCCCGCATTGAGATATTCTGTCACCTTGGAATGGACCTCGCGTGCGGTGTCGCCCGGTGAGACAACCTCAACGGCCAGATCAGGCGCAAAGGGGAGAAACCCCTCTGCGTCTCGACCGCCATACGCCCCTCGGGCGTAATTCTACCATAGAACAAGCCTGCCCGGGCGTGCGATCAGAGCATTTCAACTCTCCGTTGACACCCACCCCCATCCCCCCTATACTATCCCCGCGCACCTATGTGGGGCGAACGGCTCGCTCGCCTGTTGCCCCTATTCGTTATTCGTTTATTCGTTCAAGATTCGTTGACGCCCCTATCCCCAAGGAGGCACCTATGGCAGATGCAGATCAGCTTGCGCTGCTCCGAAAATGCAATGACGCCTACGATATCACCCAGTGGAATGATTGGCTAAAGGCCACGCGGAAAAAGGATCCCAACTTTATCCCAGACCTTGCCAGTGTGAACCTTGCTAGTGCGAGGCTCTCCGGTGCGGATCTTTCTAGAACAGACCTTGGAGGTGTGAACCTCAACCACGCGGTCCTTATTGCTGCAAACCTAAGCGGTGCGAGTCTTTACGAGGCGGACCTCCGAAACGCGAACCTCAATAGCGCAGATCTCGGATGGGCGAACCTCAAGAGGGCAAAACTCGAGAGGGCGAATCTGTCCGGGGCGGATCTCCATAATGCAACCCTAGAAGAGCAAGACCTACGACGCGCCGACCTCCGTACGGTGAACCTGCACAGGGCAAACCTCAGAGGGGCGGATGTCTCCGGGGCCGATCTCGATCAGACAATGTTTACCGATCTGGATCTTAGCCAAGTCATAGGACTTGAGAAGGTAAATCATCTTGGTCCATCGTGCATCGACTATAGCACCTTTTACAAATCCCACGGTAACATCCCCGAAGCCTTTTTGCGTGGATGTGGTGTACCGGATGAGCTCATTACCTTCGTGCGCCATCAAATCGGCTCGGCGAAAGCGGTCGAATTTTACTCTGCCTTTATCAGCTATTCGAGCAAGGATGCGGAGTTTGTCAGGCGGCTGCACGCCGATCTGCAAGCCAACCATGTGCGCGTCTGGTTTGCGCCGGAAGATCTGGAAATCGGCCAACCGATCATGGCCGGTATCGATGCGGCGATTCGCAGCTATGACAAGCTCATGGTGATTCTATCCCAGAACTCCATCCACAGCGAGTGGGTCAATTTTGAAGTGACGAACGCCATTGACCGCGAGCTCAAGCAAAAACGCCGCGCCCTTTTTCCCATTCGTATCGACGACAACATCCTGCGCTTGAATGAGGCGCTGGCGCGTGACACGGATCCGGAGCGACATGAGCAATACAGTTGGGTCAATCAGGTCTGCCAGCGGCACATTGGGGATTTTACGCAGTGGAAAGAGCGCGACGAATATGAGAAAGCCTTCGCCCGCCTCCTGCGCGACCTCCAAGCTAAAGACCCGCCACTATAGCCCCGCGCCCCGCGTCCCCCTTGCCCTCGGCTATCCAACCACGCCGCGCCCATCCGTTTATGGACCCTCGGCGCTTTCGAGGGCCGTTGTCTCTATCTGTTGACACCCTTCTGTCAAGCGAGAATGGAAACGCCGTGAGCGTGCTATAATCGAATCCTGCGGCAAGATACAGGCGTGTCAATTTTGAAATGGGCGCGACATGACGCGAAATGCGCGCTCGAATTCGATCCCGATGTGTGCGCTACGTCATCATCCGGGCGAACCCGCTCCCGTGCACAGGTAAAGAGGGTCAAGCAACCCCAATCAAAATAGTGCCGCTAACTTTCCAGATTCCGTTCTCTCTTTGCAGGAATAGCATTCTTAACTTGCCGCAAGTCGCGCCACAGCTACAACTTTCATAGATAAGCGCCTGAGTGTGCTCGTAATTCAAGCCAGGTCTCGAAAGAAGTATCGTGCCCAGGGAATCGGGAAAACGCACACGAAACCGCTGCCACCTCTCAAGAGGCTGACTCTGGAAAGTGTTTTCCCATTCCTGTTTGGTTATAAAATGATAGCCTAATGCCAGCGCAGGATTATGGCTTAATTGATCCGGCCTGGCGTTGATCTCTTTATAATCATCGACGGCCGCAGCCACCCTCCCCAGGCCCCCCCTCTCGTACATCCAGTCCTCTATCGGAAAAGCCCACGTTTCGTCATGAATCAGCCAGTACTTGTCTCGCTCTCCCCCACAATCCTGCGCAGCAATGGCAACAGGGTAGATTGCGGATTCGGCCGCCTCTCTGCTTTCCAAGGTAGCCGTAGGGAGAACAGCCGTTGGCTGGCTCGTAGGAATTACAGTAGCTACAGTAACGGGGGTACTCTGACAGGCCGCAAGAACAAACAGCAGTGAAACGAGCATTGCTTGAGAGAAACGCATCTTGTCCTCCATTCATGATGTGCGTGTAACATCCCTACTGCGCTATCCGCGCAAAGCATTTTATCACTTGGTCAGCCATATGCTATAATCGCGCCACAGCGCGATCACAGAAAGATGAAACGGATGCCAGGCAGAGAAAAGGAAAATCGGGATGAAAAGTAGACAGGACCTCAAGCGCGAATACCAGGAACGACCGAAACCGGCCGGCGTTTTTCAGGTCAAGAATACAGTGAACGGCAAGGTGCTGCTCGGCAGCAGCAAGAACCTGGAGGGGCCGTTGAACAGTCACCGGTTCATGCTGAAAATCGGCCATCACGAGAATAAGGCGCTGCAAAAGGATTGGAACGAATACGGCGAGGACAAGTTCGTGTTTGAAATCCTCGAGACCGTCGCGGGGCGCGATGCCCCGAATTTCAACCTGGACGACGAACTGACGCTGCTCGAAGAGCTCTGGCTGGAGAAACTGCAACCCTTTGGCGAGCGCGGCTATAACACCGAGCGCAAGATCCGGCAGGTATGACAAAAGGGAATCCCCCGGTAGAGCCGGGGGATTCCTCTTTGGTCCTATCCTTTTTGGCTTATGCGGGTTGCTTGTTGTCCAGCAGCGCTTCGGCCACGAGCTCGGCAATATCCTTGCGCGTGACCTGCTCGTCCACGCCCTTGGCCTTGGCACCGTCGTCGAGCATCGCCATGCAGAAGGGGCAGGCCGAAGCGACAGTTTTGGCCTGCACGTCGAGCACGTCCTGAATGCGAAGCTGGTTGATGCGCGTGCCGGTGTTCTCTTCGAGCCACATCCGGCCGCCGCCCCCGCCGCAGCAGAGACCGTTGTTGCGCGAGCGCGCCATCTCGACATAGTGGCCGTCTGCGCCGAGCGCCGTTAATATCTCGCGCTGCGGGTCATAGATGCCGTTGTAGCGACCCAGGTAGCACGAATCGTGATAGGTGATCCTGGCCTGGACCGCCGGGCGGACCTTGATGCGCGCCTGGACGAGCAGTTCTTGAATGTACTGCGCGTGATGGACGACCTGGAACTGCCCCTCGAACTGCGGATACTCGTTCTTGAGCGTGTTGAGACAGTGCGGGCACTGGGTGAGAATCCGCTTGAATTTCAGCGCCTTCAAATTCTCGACGTTCTCCATCGTCGCCATCTGGTAGAGGTACTCGTTCCCGAGCCGCCGCGCCGATTCGCAGTTGCAGCGCTCTTCCTGCATGATGGCGAAGGGGACCTGCGCATTTTGCAAAATCCTGATCATGGCGCGCGTGATCTTTTGATTGCGCTGGTCGTACGCCCCCGCGCACCCGACCCAGTAGAGAATCTCGTATTCCTTGTCCGGCTCGGCAAACTCGACGCCGAGGTCCTTGATGGCATCCCAGCGCGCGGCGCGCGGGAGGCCATAGGGATTCCCCTGGCGCTCCATCGAGTCCATCGTCTTGTTCGACGGCGGCTGGGGCGCGCCTTCGCTCAGCGTCAGGTAGCGGCGCATGTCGAGGATGGCGTCCAGTTGGTTGATGCCGACCGGGCACGCTTCGACGCACTGCATGCAGGTGGTGCAGTCCCACAGCTCTTGCGGGTTGATCGTCTCCCCGACCAGCGTTTTCGGCTCGGCCGTCAGATGCCGGCCGTACTCGTTGAGCTTGACCTCGATCATTTTCGGCGAGAGGGCCTTGAACGTCAGCGAGGCGGGACAGCGCGCCTGGCAGCGCCCGCAGCGCGTGCAGGCGTCGAAATCCATCAGCCGCTTCCAGCTAAACTCTTCAAACTTGCCCACGCCGAACGTCTCTTGCTCTTCAATGTTCTGAATCGCGGGAATGGCATTGGGCGGCGTGAGCGGCTTGAAGAGGGTGTTGGTGCTGCTGGCAAAGATGTGAAAGAATTTGGTATACGGCAAATAGACGATCCAGCACAGGGTGACACCCGCGTGCAGCAGCCAGACGCCGAGGTGGATGGCGCTGATTGCCCCCGCGCCCAGCGGAACCCAGAGGTTCGAGAGGAGCGCGCCGAATGGCGAATAGACCATCGACGGCGGGTGCGTGGCGGCAAAGCGGAGCGATTCCAGCATAAAGCCGGTGATGACGAAAAAGGTGAACGAGCCGACTACCCAGGTGTCGTCCAGGAGGTGCATTTTGCCATCGTCATAACCCCAGAGACGGCGGGGGCGCTGGACATAGCGGATAAAGAGGGCGACGGCGAGCGAGAGGAGCGCAATGACGCCGAAAAGGTCGAGGACGGTCTTGTAAAGGAAATAGAACCCGTCCCGGAGCAGGCGCCAGCTAAAGAGCAGGCGGGTCACGTCCCAGTCGACCGTCGCCAGCGCCGTCCCGATAAACAGGATAATCATGCCCCACATCAAGCCCAGGTGCATGACGCCGGCGGGCTGGTTCTCGGTCGCGACCTTTTTCGTCGCGACGCCAAAGGTCAGGAAATTCAGGATTCGTTTGGAGAGCTGGTCGAGCTTGAATTCACCCTTGCCGCGCCGCCAGTACTGGATATGCTGTCTCCAGACGCCGTAGAAAAAGAGGGCGACGGCAACGAGGGCGAGGATATAAAGCGTGATCTGCAACCACTCGGGGATGTTCCAAAAGGTCGGGCGGCAAATCTCGCCCGGAGGACAATAGGTGTTTTCGTTCATAGGTATTCCTCGTCGATCCTATGACTGCACGAACCGGATGGGATGGCGGCACGGGCAGATTTAAAACCTGCCCCGGCAAGGACAAGTCTGACGCGGGCAGGTTTGAAACCTGCCCCGACCTGTTCCGTTCTATTTGGCCTGGGCCATCGCGACGATATCGATATGGGGCTCGTCGACGCCGCCTTTGATCGGCGGGATAGCCGCATACAGATTGCCCGGGTCCTTCATGGCCCGCGGGGTGCTCATGTTGGGCTGGGGCGGTGGAACCAACAACTGCTGCTTGGTCAGGATGGCGCTGGCGCGGTCGTAGTACGACAGCTCGTAATTGTGCTCTAACACGATGGCGCCGGTGGGACAAGCCTCTTCGCAAAAACCGCAAAAGATGCAGCGGAGGAAATTGATCTCGTACCGCGCGGCATAGCGCTCGCCCGGCGAATAGCGATTCTCATCCGTCTGCTCCGCAGGCTCCACATAGATGGCGTCGGCGGGACAGGCGGCGGCGCACAGCGAGCAGCCGATGCACTTTTCGAGCCCGTCGACGCGGCGCTTGAGCTCGTGCCGTCCACGAAAACGGGGATAGACCGGTTTCTTGACCTCGGGATACTGGTAGGTGACGGGCTTGCTCAGAATCTCGCCCATCGTCGTGCCCAATCCCTGTAACAATGCAAGGATGCCTTCAATCACATTCGCCATATCCAGCTATTTCCTCATATTACCCGGCAACTTTTTCCACTTTCGCCCGCGCGCCCATCGGCAGATTATACGTCCCGTCCAGATTATTCGGGACGAGGACCACGCCGGGGGGCACATGCCC
>JBAVQS010000182.1:0-5828 GCA_049694275.1 Anaerolineae bacterium
AAACTGTGCTCGAACATCGTGTATAATCTCTGGCGAGTTGGAAGTCATGGTTTCTCTCCTGAAGTGGTTTGGGCAAACTCACTTTACCAGAGAGGAGCCTGACTTTCAACTCAAATGAAACGCACCCCAATCATTTTGTCATGTCGAGCGCAGCGAGACATCTTCTTTACGCTAGCGAGATTCCTCGCTATGCTCGGAATGACAACTGTGCAGGATCAATGTGACGGAGTACTAGGCTGGATGCGAGCGCGAATTCCATCTTGATTGATGGGGGGCGACCACTCCTGGTCACGGCGAAAAACAGAAACCACGAATAACGTGAAGGACGCGAAGAAAGATATATCTAAATCTTCGCGTCCTTCGCGTTCTTGGCGGTTCAATCTTTGGCTTTGGACGGTGTCGGCCCGGTCGAAATGGACCATACGGTTGCCATCCACCGCCAGCGCGGGATTGATCGCCGTGCCGCCCGTCCCGGTCCTGGCGAGGATGTGCGCTATGATCCGTATGGCAACATCCTCGATGATATTCCCACTGCTGTTGTAGAGCTGGCTGTGACACGTGCTCACGCCCCGCGACTCGATCAGCATCGGCGTGAGCCCGTGTCAGCACCGAGCCAAGGCCGTCGGTGCCGAAATACTGGATGTTGGTCCCCTGCTGCGCGATGCGGTCCACCCCGTACAGGTAGGTGCGGCTGCCGTCCGAGAGCACTTGGGTTAGCCCCGGCTGCTGGTCGAGCACGTAGCGCGTCACCGGGCCGGTGTCCACCTGCTGGCTCATCCGCTCGCCCAACCCGTTGTAGGTATAGTAGGTCGTGGACCCCAGGTCCAGCGGCCCATTCTGCTGCCCATTCCAATACAGCACCTTGAGCCGGTTCGCCTGGTCATAGGTGTAGGTATGCGTCGGGTCGCCCGTCAGGTTGCCATTGTTATCCCAGGTATAGGTCGTGGTCCCATTCTGCGTCGTCAGCCGGTTGGCGTTGTCGTAGCCATAGGTCGTGACCGTCCCGTGCGTATCCGTCACCGTGGTGCGGTTTCCGACCGCGTCATAGTCGTAGCCCAGCGTGGCGGTGTAGGCCCCGGTGTAGTTAGCGCTCGTCACGCGGTAGAGGTTATCATAGCCGTAGGTGATCGTCACCACCTGCGGCGGCGGCGGCGCATACACCGTGAACTTGTCCAGCGACACCTTGTAGCCGCTGCTGCTGCTGTTCTTGAGCCCGCTCACCTTGAGTGTGACGGTGTGGCTGTCCTGATCGGGCAGATTGAACGGCCCGCGCACAATCCCGTAATGTTTGGTGGCGTTATAGCCGTCATAAGTGTCGATCGTCGTCCCGTCCAACTGGATATAGGCTTTGCCATAGCCCGGCCCATTCAGCGTCGTCACGGAAAAGCTGCCCGCACCCTGCACCGCCAGGGCCGCGGTATCGTTGGTCGTGGACGAGGAGGTATACGTCCCGCCGCTGGCCGATCCATCGCTGGTTCGGGTCCAGTGGGCGCTGATGGTATAGGTAATGTCGGTTGAGTTATCCTCCACATCCCCCGGGCCGACGGGCGCGAGCGGGCGCACGCGCAAGGTGGAGGTCGCGGTCCGCGTGGGGCGCGGCATGCGCGTGACGGTCGGCGTCCAGGTCGGCGCACTGGTCGAGGTTGGTGTCGCGGTCGGCGCACTCGTCGAGGTCGGCGTCGCAGTCGGCGTGTTCGTCGCCGTCGCGGTCCAGGTCGCGGTCGCGCTCGGCGTTGGCGTATTATAGGTCACGGCCCAGGTCCCGCTGCTGTTCTGCGAGAACAAGACCTCATAGTTCCCGCTCAGGACATCCGACCAGACGAGGTTAACCGTTGTGCTGTTTGCCGCAATCTGCGGCGATTTCGAGGTGTATTGATTGCGGGTGACATTCGTCGGCGTGGCCCAACTCCCTGTCCCACCCAGGCGCTCGGTGTATTTTACCTCATAATTCGCAAAACCGCTGTCCAGGCTGTTGTCCCACCACACCACATGGACATTGTCGCTGCTGTCCACTGCCACCGATGGACCGAACGAACTGCCGCCGTTATTCGAGAGATTGGTCGCCGCGGCCCAACTGCTCCCCGTCCCTTTTCGGTTGAACACGTCGGGATTGGATTCGCCGCGCGGGTAGACAAAGGGCTTGCCATCTCGTGCGAAATAAGTTTTGGCAAAGATATTTCAACACCTATTCGTCTACTGAACCACAATATCTGTCCACGCCGCGACTTGCGAGCCACCTGGATTTGCTGGATCTGTCCAGCCTACTACAGCCAGACGAATGTTGCCGAAGGGGCGAAAAAATGAGCCGGAAAGAGAAACAGCGCGGTAAAAAATCCTCAGCTGGATCCGGGGGGAGAACAGTGCGCGCTGGAAGAAGCGGCCTAATTCCAAGTTCTACGAGCTGCCATTTGCGTGAGTCCTCTTGCCGTTTGTACGCTCTAA
This sequence comes from Anaerolineae bacterium, assembly GCA_049694275.1. Classification (GTDB taxonomy): domain Bacteria; phylum Chloroflexota; class Anaerolineae; order UBA4142; family SHND01; genus JBAVQS01. Next base: position 2,443 of record JBAVQS010000182.1, read on the forward strand.
CCCCGAATTGCTGATCGGGGTAGTAGATTGGTTGATTTTTGTGATTAATTATCCAAAAGCCAAACGTCTCACCTTTGGGAATCTCTTTCTTGGAAGTGTGCAATTCCACCTGAGGATCGGGAGGCGCGCAATACCGTTTGGAATGCAGCATCATCAGAGGAAGAGTTCGCAGGCGAACACCCGTTGCATTCGCGGTTGGCATCTCAGCCGCAGCTTGGACCTGAGCCTGACGCTAGTGGCCTTGGAGCGAGCGCTGAAGGAGCACACTCCCGAGATCCATCATTCCGATCAAGGTCTACACTATGCGGCACCTGCCTATGTCACCCGCCTAGAAAAGCAGGGCGTGCAGTTGAGCATGGCAGAGGTCGGTGCCGCCTGGCAGAATGGATACGCCGAGCGCCTGATGGGCACCATCAAGGAAGAAGAAGTGGAACTGTCCGAGTATCACGATTTCGACGACGCCTATGCCCAGCTCGGGCACTTCTTGGATGAAGTCTATCTGCGCAAACGCATCCATTCTTCACTGGGTTACCTGACGCCCACCGAGTTCGAGACACAATGGCGCGCGCAGCATTGAGTGCACTTAATGTTCTTTACTCTTCGACTCCCTTTTTGTGTCCAGTTTTTGGGGTCCAGTACAGTGTGGTCCCACACATCTAGGGATCTAGGAGGAAGGGTGAGCGAACGCGTGCTGACCAGAGTGTACTGCGCTTTTCTTTGTTCGACTTCGCTTCTACCGTTTATTTCGATGGCAACGTCTGGAACCCAAACAGATATGCATCCCCGAAAGAAACAATCAACGTCTTGTTCGCCATGACCAGACTGGGAAGAGCGTACATTTGGTGTGACCCAAACGGAAGACCTGCTCCGGTATCCAGCATACCGACTTGGGTCCCCGTGTCCAGTCTAAACGCACGTAGGCGGCCGTCATTCCCAATTACATAGCCCAGGCCATTCAACTCGGCGATATTTGAAAAGGCATGCTTTACGGTTCCACTTGACCATTCTTGGTCGCCGCTACCAGAGTCTACCGCAATGACATTGTCGCCATCGTCTGTACAGACATACAGCATTTGTCCGATCAGTGCAGGCGAAATGAAAATCCGCGGTTGCTCTCTTTTTGTCCAGAGCAGCACTCCCGACCGTAAATCGGTGGAATAGATATTGTGCGCATCGATATCAAAAATCGTATTCTGGGTTATGGTTGATGCGATTCCGCGCTTGTGTATAAAGGAATACAGAATTTTGCCAGTGACAGGGTCTAATACAAAGGTCCGCTCTTCAGCGAAAGCATAGAGTTTGCCTGAATCATAGTACAAACGGAGTGTTTGATACGGCAATTCTGGGTATCCCACATCCCATGCTAGTTTACCGCTCTCGAGATCATATGCATCAAGGCGCGCCGTTCCTACGTAGACTCGTCCATTCCCGATTGCAAGGGAGAAAGTGCTAACCACCGGTATCCGCCACTTGAGCTGCCCGCTGGATGCATTCAGAACGACGACCGAATGATTCCCTGGCGGAGTCTGCTCATAGGCAATCGCATTATCCCCAACCGCAGGAGGATCATCTCTCAGAGAATCAGTCGGCTCCCGCCACCGTTCTTGCCCGGTTGCAACGTCCAGCGCACTTAACCAGTCACCATGCCATACCCAGAGTTGCTGATCCCGCGCAACAACATAACGCACCGGCCCACCTAGCTTGACTCTCCATTTTTCCTGGATCGGCAAGGTATTCGAGATGATTGTCCTGTTTCCGCTAAAATCCGGCAGGCGTGGTGAAAACTTGAGATAGTCAAAACTCATATATAGCCCGCCTAACGCGGCTAATAGGAGGTAAAGCGCAGCGACGATCTTGGGACCAGTTATTGGGCGCTTCATCACTCGATCACCTTAAAGTGCACGATTTTATCAGGTGACTTAACAGAGAATATCTCTACTCGATAGTCACCGGGCATCAAGTTCTGACCGGGGGATGCTTGCAAGAACCATGCACCGCGATGTCTAGTTCCAAGATCAATAAACTGATCGGAAGAAATCAATTGATCTCCATAATACCATCGCGCCCCGAGCTTGACATGATCAGGGCCTTGAATTGCTATAGTACAATAGATGCGCGCATCCGTCGTCTTGAAGACGTTTGTCGGATCAAGAGGATTACGATCCTCACCAATTCCTTTGGCCATCACAGGGTCTTCGATATAGACCTGCCCCGAACGATTGGAATCCACATCGATGCCCAAGCAACCGACGAGAGCTATCATAAGAACAAAAACAATCCCTAGGAATCCCCGTGTCATCGTGCTGGTACTAGCAAAGACCTGCAAAAACTTTTGTATCATTTTCCCCACATTGGCACCCCCATGGCATTTGAAAGGATATTCATTATAGGGCGGTATATGTCCCACGTCCCTATACGGTCTGTGTGAGTCTGATAGTAATGACCTTCGACAGGGGGAGCACCTTTACCTACACCGATCGTAACGCCCTGTAAGGGTCCTCCGTTTGTACTTTGCGAATAATTGAGACTCCCTGCTACCACAGTGACGCCAGAAACATCCATATCTCCCGCATAGCTGTTTATGTCTACCATTCCCCACATTGGGCCCGAATGGATGTCAATCAGGGAAGCGCTCGGCGTCATGAATGCATGTCCATTATTCGTAATATTCCAACCGAACAATCCTATCTGACTAGTCTCCCAATCGAAGACCAAATCGAACCCTCCGCCCGGAGCCCAATGAAAGAAGCTCGGCAATTGTGTGCCGACACCAACGACAGAGCTAGGTCTCTGGCAGAATTTGCCAAGTGGACACCAACTTGGAGGCGTTGGCAATGATTTAGACGCCGTGGCATTACTCCCTAACGGGTCTTTTGTTTGTTCAGTTCCTGCTTTCGGTCCGGTGCAATTCTGTGGATCCGCATCCGGTGCGCCGCAAGGTAAGGGCGATCCCTCAGCGGGAAGACTAGGCTGACTTGGACTTGGAGGGGGTCCGCAGGAAACCGGATCCCCGCAACTCGGGGGCTGATCAGGTGGCTCGCAGATTCCATCCGGGCAAGGCCCCGTAGGAGGCATGTGCCCTGTTGGGTCTGTATATCGCACTGGGTTGTTGTAAACATACGAATAGCGGTTTAAGGTCTGCGGATTGAATGGATTGGGCACTATCGAATCAGGCTGGATGAAGCGCCCCAACTGGCTATCATAGTATCTCGCCCCATAATACATCAACGCATCGCCGCTATCAAACTTCTGCCCCGTAAAGCCATAGTCCGTCACCGCCGGGTTATGGTCCACCGACCGCACCGCGCCAAAGGCAAAGTAGGTCTGCGCGCTCACCACCCCGCCGCTGCTATCTGTCGTCACACTTGTCGAGCCGAGATGGTCCG
>JBAVQS010000183.1:0-17257 GCA_049694275.1 Anaerolineae bacterium
CCCCATCCCCCCTATACTATCCCCGCGCACCTGTGTAGGGGCGAACGGCTCGCCCTGCCCGTTGCCCCCATTCGTTATTCGTTTATTCGTTCAAAATTCGTTGACACCCCTACCCCAAGGAGTCACCCATGGCAGACCCAGATCAGCTTGCGCTCCTGAAGAAATGCAGTGAGGCGCTTGACATTACTGAGTGGAACAACTGGCTGAAGGAGAGGCAAGCGGCTGAATCCGGCTTTCGCCCGGACCTCGTCGAGGCGAACCTCCGCCGGGCGCACCTCCGCCGGGCGGACCTCACCCGGGCGATCCTCTTGGGGGCGAACCTCGGCGAGGCGGACCTCGGTGAGGCGAACCTCAGCGTGACGAACATCAGCCGGGCGGACCTCATCAGGGCGTACCTCTTCGGGGCGTACCTCTTCGGGGCGGACCTCAGCCGGGCGGACCTCGGCGGGGCGAACCTCTTCGGGGCGGACCTCCATGGAACACTTCTTGGTGGAGCTAACCTCGACGGGGCAATCCTGAATCAAACTCACTTTGCGAACGTGGACCTCAGCCAGGTCAAGGGGCTTGACACCGTGAAGCACGATGGCCCTTCCACCATCGGCATTGACACCCTCTACGCATCCGGTGGCAACATCCCCGAAGTCTTTCTACGCGGATGCGGCGTGCCGGATACGATGATCACGTTTGCGCGGTCGCTGGTGGGCAAGGCGATTGAGTTTTATTCGGCGTTTATCAGCTATTCGAGCAAGGATGAGGAGTTTGTCAGGCGGCTGCATGCAGACCTGCAAGCGAAAGGGGTGCGCGTCTGGTTTGCGCCGGAAGATCTGGAAATCGGCCAACCGATTATAGCCGGCATCGATGCGGCGATCCGCAGTTATGACAAGCTGATGGTGATTCTCTCGGAGAACTCGATCCACAGCGAGTGGGTCAATTTTGAGGTGACGAACGCCATTGACCGCGAGCGCAAGCAAAAGCGCCGCACACTGTTTCCCATCCGCATTGATAATAACGTCCTGCGCTTGAATGAGGCACTGGCGCATGACACGGATCCGGAGCGACATGAGCAATACAGTTGGGTCAATCAGGTCTGCCAGCGGCACATCGGCGACTTCACCCATTGGAAAGAGCACGACGAATATCAGAAAGCCTTCGCCCGCCTCCTCCGCGACCTCCAGGCCGCGCAAGCACCGGCGACAGGAGAATAGACGGAAGGATGGCGTGATGAATAACGTCCCCGAATGGCTCAAACCCGGAGCCCTGATCGAATTTGCATTTTGTGTCGGCGAGATCGTCGATATTGCCGTCTCACCCGAGCGTGTCATGCTCCTCGTCAAATCTCCCAAAGGCATCTGGCGCAACCACCCCGCCGAATGGCTCGAATTCAAGCCCGAAGCCATCAAGCCGGCCACGCTTGAACGCGCCGCCCGCGACATCGACCTCTATCGCGAATACATCACCTGCATGTTGGCCGACCTTGAAGCGCTCAAGAGCGCGTGGGTCCATTCGAGCGAACCGGAAGCCATCCCGGCCGCCGCACCCTCCAGCCCGCCCGCTCCCTTGTAGCCTGTTGACACCTGTTCCCCCCTTCGTGTCCTTCGCGGTTCAATGCCGACCTTCCAATTATCCGACTATTCGACCACGCGACTATCCGACCGCACTGTGCCCCATCCGCTTATCCGTTTTGCGCAGCATCCGTTGACACCCGTTGCCCCCCCTTCGCGTCCTTCGCGCCCTTCGCGGTTCAATCTTCGCCTCTCGTCATTCATTATCCTGTTGGTTCATTGGTTCATTGTCTCATTGTCCTTTGCGGTTCAATCTCTTCCCCCCAACTTTTGATGCAACTGTATTCTCTTGACCGTTACGCGGGAACATGCTAAATTAAAGTTGTTCATTTCCGGTCACGCCGAACTGACTCAAAGAAGAGGAGTTGATCCATGCCGTTAACCCCACGGGAGCGCGTTCTCGCCGCCCTGAATCACGAACAGCCCGACCGCGTGCCGATCATCATGGGCACCAGCAACACCACCAGCCTCAAGATGCGCCCCTACCGCCAGCTCAAAGCGCATCTCGGCATCCAGGCCCCCGACCGCTATATCTACGACTGGCCCGAGCTCGGCAGCGCCCTGCCCGACGAGGCCACCCTGGAACGACTGCACAGCGATGCGCGCGGCGTCCTCGACCGCTTCCCCGATTGGGTTTATGAACGGAACCGGACCCGCGAGCCTCACGCCCCCTGGATTGACGACTGGGGCGGCGGCCAGGTCGAGATCGAGTCCGATGTCTGGTACCCGGGCGTCCATCCCATGGCGCAGGCAACCACCCTCCAGGAGATCGAGGCTTATCCCTGGCCCGATATGGACGACCCGACCCGCGTGGCCCACGTCCAGGAGGAGGCGCGCAAGCTGCGCGAGGCCAACCAGTACGCCATCATCGGTACGCCGTGGCTCCTCTTTGCCTTTGAGCGCGCCCACGCCATGCAGGGCATGGATGTCTTTTTGCTCAACATGGGCCTCTACCCCGATTTCGCCCAGGCCCTCTTGTGGAAAATCCACGAGCAGTGCAAAAAGCTGATGGGCCATTTTCTCGACGAGGCGGGCGACAATCTCGACATCATCAAGATCGGCGATGACCTCGGCACGCAGAGCAACCTGATGATCTCGCCGCAGATGTATCGCCGCTTTCTGAAACCGATCCACGCCGATTTCATCCAGTTCATCAAACAGCGCACCAAAGCCAAGCTCTTTTTCCATACCGACGGCGATGTCTTTGACCTCATCCCCGATTTCATCGAGATCGGCGTCGATATTCTCAACCCCATCCAGACCTCGGCCGGCCGGATGTCCAACCTGCCCGAGCTCAAAAAGCGGTATGGCGACAAGCTCACCTTTTGCGGCGGCGTCGATACCCAGCGCATCCTCCCCTACGGCACGCCGGAAGAGGTGCGCGCCGAAGTCCGCCGCGTGATCGACATTCTCAGCCCCGGCGGCGGCTATATGCTCGCCTCCGTCCACACCATCATGAACGAGGTCCCGCCCGAGAACGTCCTGGCGATGGTGGATGCGGTCGTCGAATATGGACGGGAGTAGGGGCGACCGGCCGGTCGCCCCTACAAGGGCAAATTACACAATTTTCGATATACGCCCCGGGAGCGTCGTTTCGCCGGATGGCCCGCGTTCGCAATCGTTGCATATTCCGGCCTTTTCCGCTAATATAGGAACAGGGGATGCTCTCGTCCTGGATTGGCAAACTCTCGCGATAAGGGGGACCCATGGATAAACCGTGGCTCAAGCTGTATGAACCGCACGTGCCCGAACACATCAACTACCCGGATGTGCTCCTCCCGCAGGCGTTGAAGCAGACCGCCGCCCGGTACCCACAGCGGACGGCGATGATTTTCAAAGATCACCAGATGACCTTTGCCGAGCTCGACCAGACCGTCGATCGCTTTGCAGCCGGCCTCCAACAGTTGGGCGTCAAAAAGGGCGACCGCGTCGCCATCCAGCTTCCCAACTGTCCTCAATTCGTCATCGCCTATTATGCGACCCTGCGCATCGGCGGCATCGTCGCCCCATGCAATCCCCTCTATCAGGCGACCGAGATGGAGCACCAGCTCAACGATTCGGGCGCCACGGTCATCGTCACGCTCAGTTCCACCTACCCGACCATCAAGCAGATTCGCAGCAAGACCCAGCTCCGCCATGTGATCGTCGCGCAGATCAAGACCTACTTCCCGCCGCACTTGCGCCTCTTGTTCAGTCTGCTCCTGGAAAAGAAAAACGGGCATTCCGTCGATATTCGCGGCGACGCCAATACCCTCTGGTTCCAGGATCTGCTCAAAGGCCCCGCGTCCGCCCCACAGCCGGTTGACCTCCAGCACGGCGATACGGCCGTATTGATGTACACCGGCGGCACGACCGGCGTGTCGAAAGGCGCCGAGCTCACCCACCGGAACATCCTGGTCAACGCCTATATGTGCAAGGCCTGGCTGAACGCCGCCGAAGCGTCCGAGGTCGACATGGTGCAGATGCCCCTCTTTCACTCGTTCGGCATGACCACCGGCATGAACCTGTCCGTCGTCATGGCCGGGACGATGGTCCTGGTTCCCGACCCGCGAGACATCGGCGACGTGGTCAAGACCATCGTCAAGCACAAGCCGACCGTTTACCCCGGCGTGCCGGCGATATACAACAGCATCATCAATTTCCCGAACATTGAAAAGTATGATCTCAAGTCGATCCAGCATTGCGTCAGCGGCGCCTCGGGCCTGCCGCTCGAAATCCAGCAGCGCTTTCAAAAGTTGACCGGCGCGCGCCTCATCGAGGGATACGGCCTGAGCGAGTGCTCCCCGGTCACGCACGGCAATCCGCTCGGCGAAGGGAATCGCATCGGGACCATCGGCCTCCCCTGGCCTGACACCGAGGCCCGGCTGGTGGATTCCGACTATGGCACGCGCGTCATGGGGGTCGGCGAAGAGGGCGAGTTGTGCATCCGCGGGCCGCAGGTCATGAAGGGCTATTGGAACATGCCGGAAGAGACGGCGAATGTGCTTCGGAAAGACCCGGCGGACCCGAACGGCGGGCCGTGGCTCTATACCGGGGATATTGCGGTCATGGACGACCAGGGCTATTTCCGCATCGTGGACCGCAAGAAGGATATTATCGTCAGCGGCGGCGGCTACAAGATCTTTCCGCGTGAAATCGAAGAGATGCTCTACACCCACCCCAAGGTGCTGGAAGCCGCGGTCACCGGTATTCCACTCGGCGATAAGGGAGAGCGCGTCAAAGCGTTTGTCGTTTTGCGCCCCGGCGAATCGGCGACGGCGGACGAGATTGTCGAATTCTGCCAAAAGAACCTGGCCCCCTACAAGGTGCCCAAGTTCGTCGAATTCCGCGACGTGATTCCCAAGACGGCGGCCGGCAAGCCCTTACGCCGCCAGTTGCGCGCCGAGTCGTTGCAGGCCAAACCGGCGGCGCAGGCCACCCCCGCGCCGGCGACCGAACCGCAAGAGAAGGTTTCCGCCTGACCCGGACCGCGAGCATGGAGAAATCGTTCGGACGGAAACGAATTGGCCTGGCGCTGAGCGGCGCCGTGGCGCGCGGCTTTACGCACCTGGGCGTGCTGATCGCCCTGGAGCGCTCCGGCATTCCCATCGACGTGATCACCGGAACGAGCGCCGGCGCCATGGTCGGCGCGCTCTACGCCGCGGGCATTACGACGGCCGAGATGCAAAACCAGATCGGGCATCTCAGTTGGTTAAAGATCGCCGGGCTGGTGTGGCCGCGCGAGGGGTTTGTCAGTTTTGCCAGGATGGAACGGTGGCTGACGCAGATCATCGGGGATGTTACGTTCGCTCAGCTCAAAATGCCCTTTGCCGCAGTGGCGACCGACCTGCAGCGAGGGGAGCCGTTCACCCTTCGCGAGGGGTCAGTGGCGCGCGCCGTCCATGCCAGTTCCGCGGTGCCCGGTTTTGTCGTCCCGGTACGGATGTATGGCCGCATTCTCTGTGACGGCGGCGTCTCGGCGAACATTCCGATCGCCGCGGCCCGCGAACTGGGCGCCGATTACGTCATAGGGGTGGACCTGTTCGCGCATCACATTCGCAAGGGGTGGGGCCCGCTGAGGTATGGCTTTGCGGCCATCGAAGCGCTCGTGCGCAACTCCGGAGATGGACGCGCGCGCGCCGATTATGTGATTACGCCGGAACTGGCGGGCAGCTATTATCTCAGGATGAGCAATTACAGGGAACGCATCCAGTTGGGAATCAACTCGACGGAAGCGGCCCTGCCCGCGATTCGTGCGGCCCTGGCCGGGCTCGACGCCGGACCCGTGATGCCATTGCTCAGCGCTCCGCTCGACAGGCCCGAGCTCGTCGCCCCATAAGAAGGATTACTTGCGCCGGGGGGCGCGAGGTTTGGCGGCGGGTTTAGCCGCGCGGCGGGGAGGAGGCCTGGGCGCAAGCTGTTCCATTTCCGCATTGAGCGCGTCGATGCGTTGCAGCAGAGCTTGCCAATCCTGTTTGGTGGGAATGCCCTGTTCCTGAAGACGGCGCAGCAGTTCCGCCTCATCCAGCGGTTCCGCAGTGACCGCCTCCCCTGCTCCCACCAAAAGCTCCAATATCCGCTTCCCCTCGCCCGCTTCCAGCGCGCCCTGCTTGACCAGAACCCGGATGCGCCGCTCAATCTCGGCATTCACCCGGTCCGCGTCTTCCCGTGGCATCAACGCTTGCCGCATCTGGCTCAGAGTGTCATTGCCGGCGCGAATGAGATGCGTGAGCACGGTTCCGGGCAGGCCGCCCTTGAGCTTTTTCTCCAATTCAAGGATGGTCTGGGCCTGAACGAGCGCAGTGATATCCTCACCCGTCTCGTGATCGGTGACCTGAACCTCTTGACCCTTGCGAATCAGTTTGGCTACCCCTTCGAGCGTGATATAACGCTTGGCCTGGGTATCGTACAGTTTGCGGTTCGAATAGCGTTTGATGATTGGCATCAGGGGGAATTGTAGCACAAGATGGCGTCTCGTGCATGCCGCCCGGTCATCCGGGCAAAAAAAGAGAGGGAGGGGCGATGGGGCTCGCCGCCTCCCTCCGGGAGGGAGAAAGGGACGCGATTAAGCGTGAACCTTTTCTTTCCTGAGCTCTTCGACCTTGGCCGTGAGATGAGTGATCTTGTCGTTCAGCGCTTCAATATCCGCCTTGGAGGGGATGTTCATCCGGTCGTAGACGCGATCGATCTGCTTTTCGACGCGCTTGCCGGCGTTCTTGCGGCGCTTTTCGGTGACTTCCTTGATGAGCTTGCGCGCATCCTTTTCGGCAATCTCGCCGCGCTTGACGAGGCGGTTCACGAAATCCTCGAGCTCATCCTGGGCGAGACCGACGGCGCCAACCGCCGCCAGCATGACCTTGCGGGTCGCCTCGAGCAGGCGATTGCGCTCCTCTTCGTCCTTGGCTTCCAACTCTTCGAGCTCTTCAATTTCGGGGTGTTTCTTGGGCATGGTAAAATCCTCCTGTTAGAATCAATCGGGTGCGTGCGCCGCTGAGCGGCGTCTTTAACGCACTGCGTCATAACCCATTATAACGCAGTGCGTCATATTTGTCAAGAGGCAATTTTCAAAAATGGCGGATGGGGGCAAAGCAGAGCGTTGATAGGCAACATAAAGCAAAATAGATCAAGACCGAGCAAGGATTTCCATGCTTCGAGTCTCTGAGAATTTGGACTGGAATATCACCAAAATATGACTTATTCTCCTATTTACTTATAATAAACATATAAATTAGTCTTGTGCGATGAAAAGGAGCCAAACATGCCCGTTTTCAAAGATAGCAAACAGTTTTATGCCACCGTCGGCGAGTTGATGGACCTGGCCAAAAAGGACCCGAACATCGGTCCCAAGATCGCCAAATCCAAGCTCATCATTCAGTTCAAATACACCGACCCCGAAGCGATGACGACGATTAACGCCAAGGACAAGCCGACCCAGCCGGGCGCTTTTGCCGATGTGATTCACGGCCCCTGCACGCTCAAGCCGGATGTGACCATGACCATGAAGGCCGATGTCTCACATTCCTTTTGGCATGGCAAGGTAGACCTGCTCAAGGCGCTCCAGTCGAAACAGATCGTCGCGCAAGGGCCGATATTAAAGATCATCCAGCTTTTGCCTACGGTCGCCCCGCTGTATAAAATGTATCCGGCCCTGCTCAAGGAAAAGGGCCTCGACAGCATGGTGCTCAAGTAAGCAGGTAAACACATCGACAGGGAAACAAGTAGGGCCAACTGCCCTACCCTGCCTACTGGTCTACCTCGCTACCTCTCCTGCGGAGGATTTCAATGAAGAATATCCTGTTCATTCACCTGGGTGAAGGTGAAACAACATCGGCGCTATCCTTTCTGGGACAGACGGTCACCGTCAAACAACTCGGCTGCGGCGGCGATCCCGCGCGCGTGCGCGCCTGCATCGCCGAGCACGACGGCAAGGTGGACGCCATTGCCCTTGACGGCATGCCCAAACAGTTGAGCCTGGGCGCAGTGCGCCGGCCACACTGCATCGGCGAAATGCTTCCCCATGCCGCCCAACAGACTCCGGTTGTCGACGGCAGTGGCATTCGCGGCTGGCTGGAAGGCTGGGGAGTCATCCTCGCCGACCGCGCCCAGCCGGGCATCTTTGCCGAAAAGCGCATCCTGATGACCCCGGGCGTTAATCATCAGAACCTCTCCCAGGCCCTCTTTCGTCATAGCTCGACCATCCGCTACGCGGACCCGGTCCTTTATTTTGCGCTCCCCGATTTTCCAGGCGTCGGGAGTTCACAGACCCTCGACCAGGTCGCCGGGCCTACCCTGGAGCAGTTAAAGGATTTTCCCTTCCGCCGCCTCACGCCGCAAGCGGGCGCGCCCGGCGCCCCACGCGCGATTAAACCATTCGAGTGGGCTGACGTACTGGCCGGCGACATCGGCGCTATCCGCCGGTATGCGCCGGCGGAGCTCAAGCGCAAGACGGTGGTCGTCGAGCATGCGACCGAAGAGGACATTGAAGACCTGCGCCAGCGCGGCGTCTCGATTGTGGTAACGCTCATGCCCCCCCTGGAAAAGGACAGTGAGCTGGGGAGCGATTCCGCCGCGTTGCTCGAAGGACTCCTCGTCGCGCTCCGCCCCAACCCGGACCTTCCGCTGAACGAAAACACCTATCTCGATCTCATCGCCGACCTGCAATGGAAACCCGCCATTCGCTACCTGCGCGCGGAGGACAAGGGGATCAACCGCTTTTCATTTGTCATCCACCCCTTGAGCGTTGATTTTATTCACAAGCACAAGTTGTTCCGGTGGACGCGCTATCTGCCGGATGAGTGGGTGGAAGCGGTTGCGGCGTACATGCCGCCGATGTACCTGTCGCGCGTCACCGGCGCCGTCTCTCCGACCACCGGACAGCAGTGCGAGGGATACCTCTATGCGCTGGGCGCGACGCCGCGGCAGATGATGCAGCATGGCGAACGGTTTACATACGAGCGCTTGAACCAGGCGGCGCGCATGTCCGAGCGCATGGGCGCACGGATTATGGGCCTCGGCGCTTTTACCAGCGTGGTCGGCGACGCCGGCATCACGGTTGCCAATGAAGCGGACATTGCCATTACCAGCGGCAACAGCCTCACCGTCGCGGCGACGCTCGAAGCGGCCAAGCGCGCCGTCATCCTGATGGGGCACACGGACCTGACCCAGGGCAAGGTCATGATCGTCGGCGCAACCGGCTCCATCGCTTCCGTCTGCTCACGCTTGCTCGCCCAGGCCATCTACGACGTCGTCCTCGTCTCGATCGAGCCGGAAAAGCTGATTGAGCTCAAACGGCGCATCCAGGCCGAAACGCCGGGCGCGCGGGTCACCATTGCCACCCGCGCCGATGACCTGCTCGGCGAGTGTGACCTGATCGTGACGGCGACATCGGCGTTCGGCCAGCGCGTCATCGATATTACCAAATGCAAGCCGGGCGCGGTCATTTGCGATGTCGCCCGTCCTCCCGATATTAATCAGGCGGAAGCGGCCTTGCGTCCCGATGTCCTGGTCATCGAGAGCGGCGAAGTGCTGATTCCCGGAGAGATTGACTTTGGCTATGACATTGGCCTTCCGCCCAAGACCTCGTACGCTTGCCTGGCCGAGACCTGCCTCCTGGCCATGGAAGGGCGATTTGAAGACTATACGCTTGGCCGCAACATCGAAATGGAACGGGTCAAAGAGATCTTTAAACTGTTCCAAAAGCACGGATTCAAGCTGGCCGGGCTCCGGTCGCCGTTTGGCGAGTACCTGACAGATCAAGATGTGGCGAAAAAGCGCGAGCTGGCCGAGAAATTACGCGGCGACCCCGAGTTATTCGACCGGGTCCAACGCGAAACGGCGGAGCAACTCACCAGGATTCCGCCGCGCGCCAAAGGGGTCGGCTCGGACAAAAAGGACCCCAAAAAGATGGCCTGGACGGTGGGCCTCGCCTCGGCGGGGTTGGTCGGATTATTGTTGGTGTGGCCGCGCAAAAAATAGACGGCGTGTTCTCATCGCCCGCCCTGGCGTCTTCGCCGCCTTAAAGCGGCGGGCCAGGGCGACCGGCAAGCAACCGTGGCCGGCAATCATGATGCGAACACGCCGACGGAGAGAGCTATGGCTGAAAAACGTATTGTGCTCGTCACCGGCGTCTCGGGCGAATGGGGCGGCCGCGTGGCCGCAAACCTGATGAACCAACCCGACGTGCATGTCATCGGGCTGGACGACAAGCCGCCGAAGGAAGAGATCAAGGGGTTGGACCTGATCCAGGCTGATTTTCGCAATCCGGTCATTGTGGAACTGCTACGGGAAGAGGTGGTGGATACAGTTTACCATCTCGCCTTTACCGAGAGCGAGCGCCCCAACGAGAACGCATTCGACCTCAATGTCATCGGGACGATGAAGTTCCTGGGCATGTGCGCTGAAGGGGGCGTGCGCAAGGTAATCCTGAAAAGCAGCACTATGGTTTATGGCGCGCAGCCGACTAACTCGATGTTCCTGCGAGAAGACCACGCGCTCAACGGCAACAAGAACTATGGGTATATTCGGGACCTGATCGAGATGGAGGCGTTTTGCAACGGCTTTCGCGGGCAGGTCCCTGACATGATTATCACGACGCTCCGCTTTGCACACATTGTCGGGCCGCACGTCGATACCCCCATGGCCCGCTTTCTGCGAGAAGAAGAGGCGTTCGTCCTGCTCGGGTTCGATCCGCTCATGCAGGTGATTCATGTCGACGATGTGGTACGCGCGCTGGTCCATCTGATGAACTGTGACGCGCCCGGCGCATTCAACATTGCGGCGGAAGGCGCCATGCCCCTGTGGAAATTGATGGGGCTCGCCGGAAAACTGGCGGCGCCCGTCTTTCATCCCCTCGCGTATACGAGCGTTTCGCTCCTCGGGCCGCGCTATGCCCCCATCGATCTGGACTATTTGCGCTATGTCTGCATCGGCGACACCGACAAGATGCGCACGATGCTCCAATTCGTCCCGCAATATACCGCCGTCGAAGCGCTGCGCGAGTTTGCCAGCCAGCAGCGCCTGCGCCAGTACCTGCCCGAATCGGTCATGCGCGCCTCTGAGGAGGAACGCCTGCGCGATACTGTCGAACGCCGCCGCCGAGCGCGCGAGCAAGCGGCCGCCGAGGCGAGCCACGTCGCGCCATCCCGCGCGGTCGCCGTTCGCCCCACCCGGCGGCGCAGTGTGAAACGGGCAGTGAAACGTGCGACAGAGTAATGAAGTGTTCTCATCGGCCAAGCGCATTTGTCCGACGCAAACGCTCCGAGGGAGATAATTTATGGCTAAACGATCAGTAAAAGTCAACAGCAAGACGCCCAAACAGACCCATCCTCGCCATAGCTCTGTCCACCATCCCCAGAAAGAACCGGTTACCGAGACGCCAATCGGCGAAACGGCGGAACCGACGGCGAACGACGAGACGATTGTCGATACCTTTGACCTTGGCGCGCCGGCGGACGACGAAACGATTGTCGATACTTTTGACCTCGGAACGCCGGCTCAAGAAACGGATGCGCCGGATGGCGAGACCGAACCGGATGGCATACCGGCCGACGGCGAGGAGGAGCCCATGCCCCAGGCCGCGGCCGAGGCTGAAATGCCTGACCCCAACCTGCGCCAGCAGTTGATGCATGAATTGGACGACATGATCAACCGGATTCGCACTTTGAATCCCGGCTATAATCCGCCGCCCTTTTCACCCCGCGCGCTCGTCGATCTCGTCCAGCAGAATATGGACAAGCTGCCGTCGGGATTTAGCCTGCAAATCCTCGATCAACTGCGCGGGAGCCTCGGCGCCGACCTCTTTGACGTCGATACCTGGAAGGGAATCTGGTACGTGCTGAACAGCACGCTTCAGAACCAGGGCGACATGCTCAAGCGCCGGGTAACCGGCGAATACGAGACCGATGAATGGGGAATGGACCCCGAGTTGCGCGACGCCGTGCGCCCATTCTTTGATTTCATGTACAAAAGTTACTGGCGGATCGAAACCACCGGCATGGAGAACATCCCGGCTGAAGGACGCGGGCTCCTGGTCGCCAACCATTCCGGTCAGTTGCCCTGGGACGGCGCGATGATTGCGGAAGCGGTGCTCATGGAACACCCGAACAATCGTCTCGTCCGCCCGTTGTACGCGACCTGGTTTCCGACCCTCCCCGTTATCGGCGATTTTCTGGTCAAGACCGGCGGCGTCCTGGCGACAGAGGACAATGGCGAGCGCCTACTCAACCAGGACCAACTTGCGTTGGTACTCCCTGAGGGATACAAGGGTGTCAGCAAGCTGTTCAAGGAGCGATACCGGCTCGCTCGATTTGGCCGCGGGGGGTTTGTCCAGATGGCGCTCAAGGCGCGTGCGCCCATGATTCCGGTCTCTGTGGTCGGGGCGGAAGAAACCTATGTCTCGCTCCACAAATCCAATACGATGGCCAAGCTAACCGGCTTTCCGTACTTTCCGATTTCGCTCACCTTTCCCTGGTTCGGCCTTCTTGGCTTTGTGCCGCTCCCAACCAAGTGGTACATCGACATCGGCGCGCCGATCCCCACCGATGGGTACAAGGAAGGCTCAGAGAACAACCCGGTCCTGGTCTCTCAATTGACCGACCAGATTCGCAATATCGTTCAGGAGATGATTTACGCGCGGCTGGCGAAAAGAAGATCGGTGTTCTTTAAATAAGGGGATGTGGGAGGTGGTAGACAAGGAGACAGGGAGACAAGTATACAGGTAGACAGGCGTCATAGGAACACAAAATGGCAGGTGACAGATAGCCGCCGGATGCGTATAATATCTGCTACCATTGTTGCCTACGTGCCTATGTGTTTACATATCTGCTCGGTTACCATCCCATAGAGAGGAGGCCTGCCATGCCGTATTATGCCGATTCAAACGCCCTTTACGCCGTCCTTCGGACCACTTTTACCCGACTCATCAAAGAATCCCCCGATCATCTCGACGGGCTCAAGAGCCTGGTCGAAGCCAAGATGGTGCTCCAACTCCGGACCACCAATCCGACGGCAGAGATCACGTTGAATGCGCGCGACAAGGGCTTTCAGGCCATCTATGGGCCGACCACCGTCAAAGCGGACCTGATTGTCGATCTCACCGGCGACGACCTGCACCTGATTCTGTTGGATCAATTGTCGATTAAAAAGGCATGGAACGCAAAGCAGATCAAGGTCAAAGGCCCGGTCTGGAAACTTCAGGTACTGACAGACATGGTTAAGGGAGCACGCGACTATTATCCCCGCGTGGTTCAAGAACAACAGGCGCCGGCAGTCGAGCCGGCTGCGCCCGCAGCAACTGCAAAAAAGACCAGTAAGCGCGGCGCGTGATCGGGACAGGGTCATTCCCACAATCGTACATGGCAGGCGCCGGCGTGTAGCCGGCGCCTCTTGCTATGCGGATGAGAACAGGCTCGACGTCATTGCGCCGATACGCCCTCTCCCTCCATAAACTGCCTTATCCTGTCGCTCAATGCGGGCAATAGCTGCATGAACGCCTCGGCCGGGAGCGCCCGGCTGAGCAGGAACCCCTGAATCTCGTCACAAGCGTGCTCGCTCAGAAACCGCAACTGATCGGGGGTTTCAACCCCTTCGGCAATGACGCGCAGGCCAAGCCCGCGCGACATGGCAAGGATCGCCGTGGTCAGGGCAGAATTGTTCAGGTCGTGCGGCACGTCGCGCAAAAAGGACTGGTCGATTTTCAACACCTTGACCGGCAGCCGCTTGAGTTGGCCGAGCGCAGAATAGCTATTGCCGAAATCGTCAATTGCAATCTGCACCCCCAGTTCGTCCAGCTCATTCAGGATGCGCCGGCTCTGGGTCAGGTCTTGCATGACCGTGGTTTCTGTGATCTCGATTTTGAGCGCGGCAGGCGCCAACCCGGTTTCCAGCAGCACCCCTTGAACCCATTCGGCCAGCCGCGCATTCTGGAATTGGAGGGCCGAGAAATTGACTGCAACCTGAAAGGTCGGGTCGCAGGAGGCGCGCCAGGCCTGGGCCTGGGCGCATGCAGTTCGGAACATCCATTCGCCAATCGGCGCAATCAGACCGCTCTCCTCCGCAACGGCGATAAATTGGTCGGGGAGAATAAACCCCCGTTCGGGATGCTGCCAGCGGATGAGCGCCTCCGCGCCCACGGGCTTGCACTGCACGAGCGAATAGATGGGCTGGTAATAGACTCGGAATTCCTGGCGCTCAAGCGCCTGCCTTAGGTCGGCCTCCAGCTCCAAAATTGCCAGCGCGTGCGCGTGCATGCTATCGTCGAAGATTTCGGCGCGCGCCCGGCCGAGCGCCTTGGCCCGGTTCATCGCCGTATCCGCATTCCGCAGAACATCCGCCGGGTTGACCGGAGGGCGCCCCTCCGCGCTGCAGCCGACGAGCGCGATCCCGATGCTTGCACTCAGCGTCACCTCGTGACCGTTCAGGTGGAGCGAGGTCTGCATGATCGCCTGGATCCGGTCTGCCACCTGCACCGCCGCGTCAATCTCGCAAATCGGCGTCAAGAGCACGGCGAACTCGTCTCCGCCCAACCGCGCCACCGTATCGGTTGGCCGTAACACCGATTCGAGCCGCTGCGCCACGATAATAATCAACTGATCGCCCAACAAATGGCCCAGGCTGTCGTTGACCACTTTAAAACGGTCGAGGTCGATCACGAGCGCTGCAGCGCCGCGCTCCGGCTCGCGATTGGCCTGTTTGATCGCTTGCGTCAGGCGGTCCATGAACAGGGCGCGATTGGGCAGCGCGGTGAGAGGTTCGTGCAACGCATCATAGATCAGCCGCTGCTCCGCCTCCTTGCGCCGGGTAATGTCGGTCTGGGAGCCAACCATGCGATAGTGCTGTCCGTCAGGGCGGGCAACGGCCAGGCCACGCGTCAAAACCCAGCGATACGCGCCATCCGCGTGCAAAATCCGGTGCTCGTTCTCCAGGTGTGAGGTCTCACCGCGCCAATGCGCATCGAGATCGGCCTGCAAAGAGAGAAGGTCCTCGACGTGCACTCGATGATACCACTCGCCAATCGTGTCGCCGATCTCCTCTTCGCCATACCCCAGCATCGCTTTCCAGCGCGGAGAATAATAGATGCGATTGCTCTCCAGGTTCCAATCCCAGAGCCCTTCGTTAGATCCCCGCGCCGCGAGCTCATACCGCTCTTCACTCTCACGCAGCTCCCCCGTTCGGGCGAGCACCCGCTTTTCCAGGTCCGCGTTGAGCTCCAGCAGCGCTTCTTCAACCTCCTTGCGTTCGGTGATATCCCGTCCGACAATCGCAATCTCGGTAATCCCGCGCCCCGCTTCGCCCAACGCCCGCGCCGTATACTGATGCCACCGCGCAGTTCCATTCGCCAACACCAGCCGATGCTCGCTCGTCACCCCTGCGCCATCCGGTGTCAGAGCGCCCCAGAGGGACAAAACCCGCTGACGGTCATCGCCTGACATTCGCTCGAACAACGATTGGCCCAGTAGTTCTCCCTCCGGCTGATTCAGGGCGCGTGCATAAGCGCCATTTACAAAGGAGAGCGTCCCATCCGGCTGGCAGCGAGCGATGAATTCGGTTTTATCCTGCACAAGCGCGTGATAGCGTGCATCACTCTGGTTCAAGGCGCGAACCTGTTCTTGCGCTTTGCGCTCGCGCGCTTGTAACTGCTCCGCCAGCCCATCCAGCGCCTGCCCCGCCTGGCCAATCTCATTCCGGCCGGTCGTTCCAATTCGCAGCGCGAACTCGCCTTGTTGCAGCCTGATCGCTCCCGCCGCCAATTGCTCTGCCGGCCAGATTATCCAGCGCGCCGCAAAGCGTTCGGCGATCCACATCATCAGAACCACCACGACGACGAGCCCTGCTCCCAATAACACAACGTTCTGCCATATCCCGCTCTCATATTCGCGAATCAGGAGGGCAATACCAATCCCTACGACGACGGCCATGAGCATAAAAAATGTGCCCACCCAGTAAAGCTGGGAGCGAACCCTGGGTCGCGCAGGAAAAAACAGGCGACGGATGAATTGCAACATTCGGGGATCCTGCGCTTAGAATACATTGATTCTCCAATCGAGTCAAAAAAGGCCCTGACGTGACTGTTCGCCAGTTGTGAAATTGGGTAAATCAAGCTTGATTTACCCTCAATTCGCCGGCGGCCGCACGGTCACACCCTGGCAGTTCCATTTATCCTGCCGAAAAAATTTGACGAGGGTCACAGGGCGCGGTATCCTACGCGCGTGGCTAAAAGACAACCGGTGCGTGCTCCGCAGTCTCCCCTCCTACGCGTATTTCTGTTCGGCCCCATGCGCCTGGAGCGTGCGGGGGAATCCCTTTCCCTGTCTCGTCGCAAGGTAGAATCCCTATTCGCCTATCTCATCTTGCATCCCGAGGAACACCCGCGCGAGCAATTGGCGGCTCTCCTCTGGGGCGATTTCACCGATCAGCAGGCGCGCGCTTCGCTGCGGACCCGCCTCAGCCAGATACGAGAATATGTCGGCGCGGAGAGCATTCTCGCCGATCGCAATGTCGTCCAGCTCAATCCCGCTTTTCCTATCTGGGTAGACGCCCGCGAGATGGAAAGGCAAGCGAAGCTGGCGCCGGAGACCGCCCCCAGCCTCTATCGCGGTGAGCTCCTTGCCGGGTTCGACGACGCCTGGGTGCTCCCCTTCCGCGAGCATTATCGACGGATTTATATCAACACGCTTCTCAAGTGGGCTCAGGCGCTGCGCTCGAAAAGCGAATACAAACGTGCAATCGAGATTGCCAACCAAATTCTAGCAACCGACCCAGCGAACGAACGCGGCTTTCAGCACCTGATGTTTTGTTATATGGCCATTGGCAACAGACCCGCCGCAGTTGAAACCTACGACCGGTGCGTCCAGACACTTGCCGAGACGCTTGACGTCGAGCCATCCGCCGAGACGCAAGAACTGGCACGATGGATCAAACAGACGGCGATCGAAAAGACCGCTCTTCTCGCCCGTATCACCAACCTCCCCATCCCACTCACCAGTTTTATCGGGCGCACGCACGAAACAGCCGAGGTCAAGAGCCTTTTGAAGCAGGCCCGACTCGTCACACTGACCGGTGCCGGAGGCACGGGCAAGACGCGGCTCTCGATCCAGGTTGGCATGGACCTGCTCGACGCTTTCAAGGCGGGCGTGTGGTGGGTCGAGTTGGGCTCGGTCATGGACCCGGAAATCGTCCCCAAAGCGGTTGCCAAAACTCTGGGCATTGCCGAAACGATC
>JBAVQS010000184.1:0-24717 GCA_049694275.1 Anaerolineae bacterium
TGTCATGCTGAGATGCTCATCCCGCCCGGCGGGATGTTTGAGGGCAGAAACTTTAACATACACCTGCGGTATAATGCTCCCAGTCGTCCAGACAAGCTAAGACCGTTCGCTCACTGGTGCCTGTGAGTCCATTGCTGAGATTGGTTCTGCTCCGGCGTGATGTAATGAGTGGTGGCGGCGTGGCGCACCGCACGCCGACCCCGTTGAGCAGGCTACTGAAAAATGCCCGGAGCGGGTCTGGCGGCGCAAGGCGTGAGTGGAAGGAGCGATGCACATGAACACCACCTCAGCGAGTAGCCCCGAGTGGGAGCAACTGCCGCGTGTGAATTTGCATGCCGCCGGACTCGATATCGGGAGTGCAGAGATTTGGGCCGCCGTGCCACCTGATGACGACCCGCAACCGGTGCGCTCCTTCGGGACCTATACCCCCGATCTGCTGGCGCTGGCGGATTGGCTGCAACACTGTCACATCGAGACGGTGGCCATGGAATCGACGGGCGTTTACTGGATTCCCATCTTTGAAATCCTCGAAGCACGCGGGGTGCAAGTGCTGGTAGTGAATGCCCGCCATCTGAAGCATGTGCCGGGGCGCAAGAGTGATATTCAGGATTGTCAATGGATTCAACGCCTGCATAGCTTTGGCCTGCTGACGGGTTCGTTCCGGCCCGAAGCCGAGATCGTGGTGTTGCGCGCCTATCTGCGCCAGCGGGCGACCTTGATTGAAGATCGGGCAGCCCATATTCAGCACATGCAGAAAGCGCTGTTCCAGATGAATGTGCAATTGCCGCAGGTGGTGACCGATATCACGGGCAAGACCGGCCAAGCGATTATCCATGCGATCTTGGCGGGTGAACGCAATCCGCAGGTCTTGGCGCAACTGCGCGATGAGCGCTGCGCCAAAAGTGCGGACGAAATTGCACGGGCGTTGACTGGCAATTACCGCCCGGAGCATGTGTTTGCGCTGAAGCAGGCCGTGGCGGTGTATGACTTTTACACCACGCAAATTCAAGAGTGCGACACCGAAATCGAACAGCAGTTTAGTGCGCTGAAGCCCGAACGGGCAGAGGCATTGCCCCCACTGGATCGGAGTGCCAAGCGCAACACGCACAGCAAGAATGGGCCCAGCTATGATGCCCGCGATTTGCTGTATCAGATGACGGGGGTGGACTTGGTCGCCATCAGCGGCTTGAACGCGAGCACGGTGCAGACCATCCTGAGTGAAGTAGGCACGAGCCTGAGTGCCTTTGCCAGCGAGAAGCAGTTTAGTGCGTGGCTGGGATTGGCTCCCCACAATGCGATTTCGGGGGGTAAGGTGTTGCGCAGCCATGTCCTGAAAACGGGCAACCGCGCCGGGCAGGCGTTTCGCTTGGCGGCGCAGTCGGTCAGTCGGAAACGGGATGGGTATGGAGCCTACTACCGGCGCCAATGTGCACGGCTCGGTCCCCAAAAAGCGATTGTGGCCACGGCACACAAGTTGGCCCGCGTGTTTTATCATGTCCTGAAAGAGCATACTCCGTTTCAGACGCTGAGTGCCGAAGATTATGATCGGCAGGTGCGCAAGCGCGAACTCGCTAATCTGAAGAAAAAGGCCGCTAAACTCGGCTTCGCGTTAATCGAAACGCCGGCCTAATCCCGCCTATTGGAAGTTTCTGAGCAGGCACGAAGCATCTGTGCCAAGCGAGATTCCTCACCCGCGGCTCAAAGGTTGTCGGACCCTAGGTCCCCATGGGGCTATGAACACAAAACGCGGGTTCGGAATGACAGAAGGAAGAGGTAAATTATGATCATTGTGATGAAGCAGGGTGCGACGACGCACGAGATCGGGGGCGCGGTGGAGCGCGTCGAGGCGCTGGGGCTCAAGGCGCACCTCGCGCAGGGCCGGGAACGGATGATTATCGGGGTGATCGGCGAAGGGGCGGAGCTGGGGTGTGAGCGATTCGCGCAGCTTCCCGGCGTCGAGCGGGCGACGCGCATCACGCACCCGTTCAAGCTCGCCTCGCGCGATTTTCACCCGGAGGATTCCTCAATCCGGGTTAACGGATTTTCCATCGGCAAGCAGCAGGTGGTCGTGATGGCGGGGCCCTGCTCGGTGGAATCGCGCGAGCAGTTGATGGAGACGGCGGCGGCGGTCAAGGCGGCGGGCGCGCACATCCTACGCGGTGGGGCGTTCAAGCCGCGCACCTCGCCCTATTCGTTCCAGGGGCTGGGGCAAAAAGGGTTGGAGCTCTTGCGGGAGGCGCGCGAGGAACTGCACCTGCCGTTCATCACCGAGGTCATGTCGACGCAGGACGTGCCGCTGGTGGCGGTGTATGCGGACATCTTGCAGATTGGCGCGCGGAATATGCAGAACTTTGCCCTGCTACGCGCGGTGGGCGAGGTGAACAAGCCGGTGATGCTCAAGCGGGGACCGATGTCCACGATTGAAGAGCTGCTCATGGCCGCCGAATACATCCTGTCGCACGGCAATCACCGTGTAATGCTCTGCGAGCGCGGGATTCGCACGTTCGAGACGGCGACGCGCAACACCTTCGACGTGAACGCGATCCCGGTGTTAAAGGCGCTGACGCACCTGCCGGTCATCGCCGACCCCAGCCACGGCACGGGCAAATGGGAACTGGTTGCCCCGATTGCGCGGGCCGCGGTCGCCGCCGGCGCGGACGGCCTGATCGTCGAGGTGCACTGTGACCCCGAGCATGCGCTGAGCGATGGGGTGCAATCGCTCAAGCCCGCGCGGTTTAGTGAGCTGGTCGGCCAGGCGCGAGCTGTCGCGCAGGCGGTGGGCCGGACGCTGTAGGGGCAGGTTCAAACCTTCCCCTACAAGGTTATTCTTTCCACGCGCGGTCAAAGTGGAGCGCGCCGCCGTACTGGAGCAGGACGGCGATGAGGGCGGTCCAGCCGGTCTGGTGGCTGGCGCCGAGGCCCGAGCCATCGTCGCCGTGGAAATATTCGTGGAACGGAACATAATCGCGCCAGTTCGGGTCATTCTGGAAATAGGCATTGTCGCCGAACACGGCGCGGCGGCCGCCCTGCGCCGGATCGCGCGCAAAAATGCGCGCTACCCGCCCGGCGAGCTCGTCGCCCACCTCGGCGAGCGTCAGCATGTGGCCGGACCCGGTCGGGCATTCGACCTTGAGGGTGTCGCCGTAAAAGCGCGCATAGGTGTTGAGCGATTGAATCAGGATGAAATTGATCGGGAGCCAGATGGGGCCGCGCCAGTTCGAGTTGCCGCCGAACAGCCGGTTATCCGAGACGCCGGGGAGGTATTTGACCTCAAAGGTGCGCCCCTCGACATCGAACCGGTAGGGGTTTTCGAGGTGCTCGCGCGAGAGCGAGCGAATGCCATAGGGCGAGAGGAACTGGTTCTCGTCGAGCAGCCGCTGGAGAATCTGGCTGAGGCGCTCGCCGTACACGACCGAGAGGAGCTTGTACTCGCCGGTTCCCTGCTCGAACCAGGATTCAACCTGCTCGCGCAGGGCCGGCCGCCGCATGATCAGGTCGTGCAGCCACTCTTCGAGGAGCGGGGATTGGGCCAGTTGCTTTTTCTCCATTGCGATCCCCGCCAGCAGTGGGACCAGCCCCGAGATCGCATAGACGTCGAGCGAGATCACCTCGCGCGGGCCGACCCGGATGATATCGTGATAGAAATTGTCGTCCGGGTCCCACAGCCCCTGGCCCGCGGCGGCGGTGTTTTCGAGCGCGTTCGCGACGAGGATAAAATCCTGGCCAAAGCGGCGGACCATCTGGATGTGATTGGGGTTATGGAGCGAGAGCTCGAGCGCAATCTCGGTCATGTGCAGCAAGAACATGGCGACCCAGCCCGTCCCATCGCTCTGTTCCAGCGTGCCGCCCAACGGGAGGGGTTGGTCGCGGTCGAACACGCCGATATTGTCCATCCCCAAAAAGCCGCCCCCAAAGATGCCGTCCCCCTCTTCGTCCTTGCGATTGAGCCACCAGACCGCCATCATGATGAGCGGCTCAAAGATCGATTCGAGAAAGGTCAGGTCCTCCTGCCCGTGCTGGGCGCGATCGATCTGATAGACCTGCCAGGCGGCCCAGGCGAGTAGCGGCGGATTCACGTCGCCGAAATCCCACTCGTACGCGGGGACCGCACCGTAGGGATGCTGGTAACGAAAGCCGGTCAACAGCTTGAGCTGGCCCTTGGCAAAGTTGGGGTCGATGAGCGCCATCGTGACCGCGTGAAAGGCGAGGTCCCACAGGGCGTACCAGGGATATTCCCACTTGTCCGGCATCAGGATAATGTCAGAATTGTGAAGGTGGAGCCAGTCGCGATTGCGGCGCTCCCAGCGGACCTCGGGCGGCGGCGGCTGTGTCGGATCGCCGGTCAGCCAGCGATAGATGTCATAGTGGTAGAACTGTTTGGACCAGAGGAGCCCGGCGAATGCCTGTCGCTGTACGGCGAGCGCATCGGAGTCGAGTTTCGGCGACTGAACCGCCGCATAAAACTCGTCGGCCTCCTTGCGCCGCTGCGCCAGGGTCTCGTCGAAATTCGCAAAGGGCTGCGCCTGAGCCTGCCGTGCAAGGCGGACCTGCACCACAAACGTCCCCCCCGGCGGGACGACGGCGTGCAGATGTGCGGCGGCTTTGCTCCCGTGTTCGGAATGGATGCGCTCGCGCCGGCCGTCGACCACCGCCGCGTGAAAAGCATCCTTGACGTAGGGCGTCGCATTCGGCGCGCCGAAAAGTTGTTCGGTGTTCGTGTCGTTCTCGGTGAACAGGAGCTCGACTGCCTGGCCGTCGGACGCGGCGGCGTACCACCACCGCTCGCCGAGGATGGGATGCTCGGTATGAATAGAGCCGTCGGCCTGGCGCTCAAGGATGTGGTGGGTCGCGTGATGGGTCCATGCCCAGGTGTTGCGATACCAGAGGTGCGGGAGGAGGTGGATGGGCGCGGGGTCGGGGCCGCGATTGACAACCGAGATGCGGCAGAGGGTGTCCTCGGCGTCCACCTTGGCGTATTCGACGAACACGTCAAAGTAACGGCCGGCCTCGAATTCCGCGCGGAGCGCGTCGATGAGCTCATATTCCGGGTCGGCCGGCCCGCGGCGCCCATTCTCAGTGACCAACTCGGCGTAGGGAAAGGCGACCTGCGGATACTTGTAGAGCATCCGGGCATAGGAATGGGTCGGCGTATTGTCGAGATAGAAATAGTATTCCTTGACGTCCTCGCCGTGGTTCCCCTGGCGGTTGGTGAGGCCAAAGAGGCGCTCTTTGAGAATCGGGTCGCGCTCGTTCCAGAGGGCGAGGCCAAGGCAGAGGTGCTGCTCCCGGTCACACCAGCCGGCGAGCGCGTCCTCGTTCCAGCGATAGGCGCGCGAGCGTGCGTGGTCGTGCGGAAAGAAATCCCAGGCGTTGCCGTCGGCGCTGTAATCCTCACGTACGGTCCCCCACGCGCGGTCGCTCACATAGGTGCCCCAGCGCTGCCAGTCGGTCCCGCCCGATTCAATCTCGGCCAATCGGTCTTGTTCAACAGCCATATGATTGTCAGGTGAGGGTCCAGTCGATTGCGGCTTTGATCTCGTCGGCGGGGTGCTGGCTAAAGGCGGTTGCATATTCGGCGTACGGGTAGCGATGGGTGATGAGCTGCGCAATGTGGTCGCCCCAGACGAGGCGCGCCCGGCCCAGGTCGTCCACCGCCATCTGGTAATGGTCCCGCGCGGCGTTGACGCTGCCGAACATGATCTGGTTGTCGAGCACAAGCTCGCGAATTAACTGGCTCCCCGGAATCTGGAGCGGGCGGTCGCCGCCCGGGATGCCGGTCATGACATAGACGCCGTTCAGGGCGAGCGCATCGAGCAGATTGAATGCGAGCGAGGGGACGCCGGTTGCTTCCAGGATGAGGTCCATCGAGTTTTCTATCTTGTCCGTTGTCACGACGCGCCCGTCGAGATACTCCCCGCCGATATGGGCGAGCCACTCCGGGCGCGCGGTCGCGGCGTCGACCACGTCCATGCCAAACACCTGCGCCCCGTTGAGGCGGAGGACCATCGCGGCGAGCAGGCCGATGGGGCCGAGGCCGGCGACGAGGCAGCGCTTGCCGAACAGCCATTGCGGCGTCGCGAGCGCGTCGGGGAGGCGGGCGAACTGCAAGCGGACCGATTCGTCAATCGCCTTTTCGATGACCGATGTGGGCTCGGCGAGGACGCCGACCGGCTCCAGCTCGTCCGGCACGTGGACCACGTACTGTTCTTTGTCGACGACCAGCTCGGCCTGATAGCCGTCCAGCCCCCAGATGCCGCGCTCGCGGTACTGGCCGGTCCGGCACATGTCCGGGCGGTTCATGCCGCACGCGACGCAGTGGCCGCAGCCGCGGCGCACGGTGAACACCGCGTAATCGCCCGGCTTGACGCGCGTGACCGCCGGGCCGACCTCGACCACCTGGCCGAACATTTCATGGCCGATGACCAAGTCGGTATAACCATCGGGCAGGCGGGCGCGGCCGCCGCCAGCCTCTTCCCGGTCGGTGCCGCAGATGCCGACGCGGCGGATTTTCAGCTTGACCTCGTCCGGCGCGCTGATGGCCGGTTCCGGTCGATCGACGAGATGCACGCCCGGCGTGCCGGGGATAACGGCGAGAGCTTTCATCGAGATACTTCTCCTTTTTCCTTTTCCATTTTCTGTCCCAGTTCGGCGACGCGCTGCACCTCGAATTCAACCGCGTGCAGAGAACGCTGAACCTCCAGGGTGGTGATCAAGACGCCCCACGCCATGACTGCCGTGCCGAGGAGGAACAGAACGAGGATGAGAGTGCTGGCCCAGGACGCATTGGCCACGGCGGCGATGGCGATCATGAACATGACGGCGATAAAGATGAGCACCGCGCCATAGACTCGCAGGAGGGCATCGTGCTCCATCCGATGTCGCCCGGCGAGCTCAGGCAACTGCCGGTCAATCTCGCCGAGCCGTTCGGTGGTGTACGTGTCGGTTGTACCCTCGCGGATGAGGTCCAGGCGCTCGCGCGCGAGCAGGCGCATGCGGTCGTTGATTGCGGCGTACCGGGTGAGCAGCCCGCCGAGCAGAATGGCGCACGCGGTGACCATGACAACGGGCGCGAGAATGAGTTGAATGGTCTGAGCAACAGTCTGAACGTTCAAGCAATCAGCCTTTGGGTGTGGGCGCGCCGGGAAGAAGGGTGGAGCCTTTCAAGAGAGTCATGTACAGGGTAGGCCCGGCGCGACAATATGCGCCGGACGAATAACCGGCGCTGCGGAGCGGGATAGAGTATAGCGGAAAGGACGAAGGATTGTCAAGGGCGGTTTTAAGGAATCGTACAGTTCCTAAACATCACTGCGGATGCCTGGCGGGACGCATCCTGCTGGGGATAGGCAGACTGAATGGTGATGGTGGCGCCGACGCGAACGATGCCGAAATAGTTGCCCAAATCGCACATCACCTTGGTGGTCACAGTGGTATCGAGTCCGACGACCAAATCGGCGTCCTGCCGTTTGACGGAAAACACGGTCCCTTGAATGCGGAGCGTGGTTTGGCCATACTCGGCAAAGAACCGGTCCTCCTCCATGGCCCGGGCGATCTGATCGGCGGTGACCTGGACGACGGGGAACGTTGGGTTGGGCGATGCAACCGGCGGCGCGGTGGGTAGGGGCTCGCGCAGCCACGCGCAGCCGGACAAGCTTGCGAGGACCCACACAATGAGCCCCAGCTTGAAGATGATCCGCTCTGTCCATACAAGCGGCATTTAGACCTCTCCTTCTGAAATTCGATTTGCCCCGCGCCTGTCCGTCCGCTCGACCTGATGCTTTGCCAATCCGAGCCGCCTGGCGAATATCGCCGTGTACCAGATCATGCGCCGGCTTGATTCAGGATGTGCT
This sequence comes from Anaerolineae bacterium, assembly GCA_049694275.1. Taxonomy (GTDB): domain Bacteria; phylum Chloroflexota; class Anaerolineae; order UBA4142; family SHND01; genus JBAVQS01. The sequence goes on from JBAVQS010000184.1 coordinate 7,848, forward strand.
GTGATTGTATGCCATGATTTTCGGCGCGTCAAAGCAAAAAAAAGTGATGATTCTCCTGACGACCGGTTTTTCGTCGTCAGGAGAGGAAGCTGGGGGGTGAGGGCTGGCTATTTCTTGCTCACGGCCAGAGCCATCAACCTTTGAATTCGCGGTAGCATCTCGGCCGGGTTGGGGTGCAGTCCCTCTTGCACGAGGGCGCTTTCGTATAGCTGCTCTATTGTCAGGTCAATCAGTTCGGCGTCGGGTTGGGTCTGTAATGTGCGCGCCAGGTCCGCGATGAGCGGATGATTTTGATTAAGCTCCAGGATTTTCTTTGGCACTTGATACTCTTTGTCGAAAAAGCGGTTGAGGCGTTGGCGCTCGCGATTTATGTCCCCTTTGGGCGAGACGAGCCGCACCGGGCTCTCCTTGAGCATTTTGGATGGACGCACCTCCGTCACGCGTTCTCCCAATACCTGAACACAGCGCGCCACCAGCGCGTTGAATTCATCGTCAGGGGTTGCCGCGGCGGCGGTCCCGTCTTGGCTCTCGTCCTTTTTCTCTGGTAATTCGAGCTCAGTATCGTCAATATTGCGAAACTTTTTGCCCTGGTACTCGGTCACTGCCGGCGCAATCAAGGCGTCGAGCGGGTCCGTCCAGTACAACACCTCCAACCCGCGCGCTTTGAATGGATCGAGATGTGGACTATGGGCCACCGATTTCGCATCATCGCCGAGCACATAGTAAATCTCCGACTGCCCCGCTTGCATCTGCTTGAGATATTGGTCCAGTGACATTAGTTTGCCATCCGACGTGGACGACGCATAACGGAACAGCGGCAGGACTTCCGGTTTGGCTTCGAAATCGGTTGCAATCGCCTCGCGGAACGCGCGGCCGAATTCATTCCACCAGGCTTCGTACTGGACCGCGTCATTTTCCGCCATGCGTGTGAGTTCGCGTAACACGCGCCCCCGAATGACCTGGGCGAGTTGTTTCATCACCCGGTTGTTCTGGACGGTCTCGCGGCTCACATTCAGCGGCAAATCCTCCGAGTCCACCACGCCGTCCACAAACCCCAGCCACTTGGGCAATAAATCGGTGCAGTACTCCTGAATCAACACATTGTGCGAATAGAGCAGCAGGCCCGGTTCGCGTCGGGCGGATAGCATCGGCTTGTCGCGCTTGGCCGGCAGGAACAAGAGCGCGCGCACATTGACGGGCGCATCCGCGCGAAAATGAATGGAGGCGGCGGGTTCCTCAAAATCCATCGTTAGTTCTTGATAGAATTTCTTGTAATCCTCCGGTTTGACGTCTGACGGGTTCTGGCGCCACAGCGACGTTTGCTGATTGAGACGCTCCGTGCCCCAATAGATCGGAAAGCGCACGAAATCGGAGTGTTTCTTGATGACCTGACGCAATTTCCAATTGGATGCAAATTCTTCCGCATCCTTTTTCAGTTTGATGTGCACCTCGATGCCGCGATCCTTCTTGTCGGCAGGCTCGATGCGGAACTGGTCGCTGCCATCCGAAATCCAGACGGCTGATTCGGCGTCCGGACGATAGCTGCGCGAGACGACGCGGACCTCTTCGGCGACCATGAATACCGCGTAAAAGCCCACGCCGAACTGCCCGATCATATCACTCGGGTCGAGTTTGCCGGCGTCGATTTTGGACAGAAAGTCGCGCACACCCGATTGCGCGATGGTGCCGAGGTTTTGTTCTAACTCGGCGGCGGTCATGCCAATGCCCGAGTCTTTGATGATGAGCGTTTTAGGCTCGTCGCCGTGCGTCTCGGGCGCTTCAATTCGGATGGCGAGTTCCGCGTCGGGGTCAAGCACCTCGCGATTGGTGAGCATCTCAAAATGCATGCGCGTCAGCGCATCTGAGGCATTTGAAATGAGCTCCCGCAGAAAAATGTCGCGCTCTTTGTAGAGTGAATGCGCAAGAATCTGGAGCAGTTGTTTGACTTCGGCTTTAAAGGGATAGGTTGTTGAAGTGGGTGTGGGCATGAGATCCTCCTCTATCAGCAAGAATTAGAGTAGGCCCTATTATACAAAATTTTTCAATTTGCCGTACTTGCCGGGGCAAGTCCAGTCGGATACGGTGGATAATTCACAGCCATGTCGACCGACCGCACCGCTACGTTCTCCCCACTTGACGCCCCTCGTGTCTTGCGTATCCTTGCTCCTCACCGTACATTTCGTTCGCCGCGGAGTTCGGCTACCGTGCGCCCATCTGGACCAACTTAATGTAAAGCAGTTTAGGTTCAATCGAGATCGGGAAGGGCGCCGATTCCAAAAAACGTGCGACGGGCGAATATGCTACAATCAGCATTGGGCCCTCCTGTGGGTAAGAATCTGTGGTTTGGTCACCTTGATTCTGCCGCAGAAGGCTCACCTTTTAAGGTGCAATCGATCAGCTATTGAACCGAGACCCCGATTCGGGTTTTTGGATGGAAACTAGTTAAGGATAGATCCTCCACAATCCAAGCACCTGTAGATTAGAGTCCTCACCCTCGAACAAACTCGGTCGTAGTTTTTGGAATGCCATCATGCAGTCAAGACAGAACTGCGCCGTTTCGTAATCATCAAATAATCCATTCGCATTCAATTTCGGACGGAAGTGCTTTTTCAGTAGTGATATCAAGGGTGCAAGCACCCAGCAGAGATCATCAGCGGCAGCATATTGCCAGGCCCGTCCAGGCGATGGCGCTTCGTATTGAACAACACCGTACACTAACGAAAGATTGAAATTGGATAGATCAAAGCCAAGGAATTCACCGCCATACGTTGGCATTTCATTACCGCTTGTCACTTCAATGATTTCAAAAATTTGAGGTGGATCTAGTCGTTGGTATATTTGCACAAGTTCCTTTGCGTGATCGAGCCCGTGAACGAGCTGTTGCATATCCGATTCCTTAAGAAATCTGAAGAAGGCTTGGTTCGCTTCGTGATTCTCATCGAGTCCTTCACAATAGTACGGCCGAGCACGCTCAGTCCCTCGGTAATTCATGTGCGGTTTTGCAGAATCATACTTTAGAATAAGTAGATTGCCCATGTTATTCTCCTTATTGTGGGAAGGTATAGCCTATAGGATAACCTGGATCTACCAGAATATGTCCCCGATCGTTTCCAACGTGGATATGTGGCTCATCCCATGGGGGAGCGATGCTATCTCTCCCGTGGGCTTCGACTGGCGAGACTTTCAATCTATATTCTTTAGCATCCGAGACAAATTGCTCAGTCTGGCTCGTGGTCAACGGCGGTCTTCCCTTTCTAAATTCACCTTGCAGATTTTGTGACCAACTCATAAACGATCTCGGATCTTTCACCCAGGCCGGGCGCGCTAATTGTGCCATTGCTGGGTCTGGAACTGATTCTGCAGGAACTGGTTCCTCGCCCCCACCTAATAATCTCTCGAACCATTTCCCAATACCCGCAAGCCACTTTCCAAGGCCATTGGCTGCAGCCAAACCTTCACCATAGCCGCCCCCCTCGCCGTTGCCGCCGGGGTCCGCTGGGTCACATCGCAGGTGGATAATAATAGCGTTTGTTACTTACTCCAAAGAACGTTCAAACTCCCTTGCCATAGCCGCCGCTTGAGCCGATACCCGCGCTGCCAACGATGCTTTCACTCGGATCCTCGCCATCGCACTTCCATCTCGGGCCATGGCATTCTTCGCTACTCGATGTCTGGGAGTCGCCCGTGGTTGCGGGCAATGGGTCCGCCGGCGTTGGCGTAGGAGTCGCTTCGATACAATCCAAATCGCAGCCCCCGCCCCCACCCGGATCCACTTCCATGTGCCCCGTTGGATCGACATGTCGGAGCGGGTTATTCAAAACGTATGTGTAGCGATTGAATAATTGGGGATTACCAGGTTGTGGTATGATAGTATCCGGCTGAGTGAACCTGCCAAGTTCTGAATCATACCACCGGGACCCCATCTGGGCCAACTTAATGTAACCATCACTCTGTAAAGCCAGATGAGCCGTCCAAAATTTCATGCCGGAGGACCCCTCTCATGAAACGTCCCATGTGCTTTGCGATCGTGTTTGTATTCCTCGCGCTCGTGCTGGCCGCTTGCCAGAATAACGCGCCGCCGCCCAGCGCGTCTCAGCCGACCGATGTGCCCCAACCGACCGGCGCGCCGCAACTACCCACCGCGCCTGCGCTCACGGTTCCTGCGCCCGGCGAAGGGGACCTCGCGCTCAAGGGATTTCTCGAAAGCGCCGATGGACAATTGCGTGTTGTTGGCAACAGCCCGTTGTTCCTCTCGCTCAAGAGCATGAGCAATCCGCCGGCCGCGCCGGGTGGATGGGAATTTGTCGGGCCGGTATTTGATGTGATAGCGCAGGACCGCGACCGCCGCCCGGTTCAAAAACTGGCGGCCGCGCTGCGCCTCCGCTTTCAAGCGCCGGTGGGTCTCCCGGCGACGGTGCTGGTGTATAACGGCAGCGCGTGGGACGTTGTGCTCAGTGAGTGGGATGCGGATGGAAGCCTCGTCGCCGATGTCGAGCACCTGACGCCGTACGTCGCCGGCGCGCCCAGGGCCAATCCATCGGGCGCCGCGCCCAAGGCGACGGTGACGACCGGCACGCCGGCGGCGAACGCGGCGCAGACCGCGTTGGAGAGCGCGGTCGCGGCGGTCAAAGGAAAAAAGGTCGCGGTCACCTCGGCGGCCCGGTACACCGGCTCGCTCGCGGTGACACTGCCGGATGTTTTGCAAAAGGCCGTCACGAGCGTGAACGTGAGCGGCGTCGAATACTACGGCCTCTATAACGCGGTCAACGAGGCGCTCACGGCGCAGGCGAAGAGCGGCGGCAGCCAGGGAACATTTACCTTGCTCGTCGAGCCCAAGACGGCGATGCCGGCCAGCGCCGCGGATGCGCGCAAATCGCTCGCCGCATTGTTCCCCGGCGCGTCGGTTACCACGCTCGCCCAAACGCGCGCCGATTCGTCCGGGTATGTCTTTTATGGCAAGAGCGGCAGCACGGCCTACAGCGCAGGCTATGTAGTGTACAACGGCCTGACGCTGGCCTATGCCGCCGTCGGGACCGGCACGTTCCAGCAATCGGTGCCCACCAAGTAACGAAAAGTGTTAACACAAACTTTAATCGACCTTTAGCAAATTCTCATCCCGTAGCCTTATGCTGTAACTGTAAGCGAATGGTCGCTTACATATCTTTGCAGGAGGTTACGATGAAGACACGGATACTTGGAGTGTTGGCCGGGATCATGATGGTCCTGGGGATGCTGGGTGTGCTGGCCTGGCAGAGCGCTTCGCTGACGAACAGCGGCGTCGCGCTGGCGCAAGGCCCGAGTGCAACGCCGACGGCGGGGAATTCGCAACAGCCGCCGGCGGATGTGCTCGCCGCCGCCGAATCGTTCTGGAAGAGCCTGGCGAGCAAGCTGGGCATTCAGGAGAGCGATCTCAAGACCAAAGCGGTCGCAGCGGAAAAAGAGCTGATCGACCAGGCGGTCAAGGATGGCAAGCTGACGCAGGACCAGGCGACGCAGGAAAAGGCGCAGCTCGATCAGAACGGGCCCGCGGCCCCGATGGTCGGCGGCCCGCATCGCGGCGGCCGCGGTGGGCCTAATGGGCAGAATGGCCCGAACGGCCAGGTCCCGCAGGGTGGCCGCGGTGGGCAGAACGGTCAGGGGCCGCAGAACGGCCAACGACCGGGTGGGCCTGGCCCCCGCGCCGGCCTGGATGAGATCGAGGCGATCGCCAAGGTGTTGAACCTGAAACCGGCCGACCTGCTGACGCAGATTCATAGCGGCAAAACGGTCGCCGACCTGGCCAAGACGCAGAACGTGAGCGAGACGACGGTCAAGCAGGCGTTCATCGATGCGGCCAAGACGCGAATCGCCCGCGAGGTGCAGGATGGATTGTTGACCCAGGCGCAGGCCGACGCACAGACGGCGAACCTGACGCTCGACAAGGTGGACCTCACACACCTGTTCGCCGGGCCGGATCACCTGCAACAGCCGCCGCAGCAGCAACAACAACCGCAGCAGCCGTAAAACGCTTACTGGTTGCCAACCAAATCACGAACAACGCCCCGTGTACTTCGCGGGGCGTTTCCTATGCCCGCGAACCGGCGCGTCTGGCCTGACCACAATTTCCCCCTTGCGTTGTTCTTACAATACGTTATACTTGCTGAACAGTGTGAGGTTTATCGTTCAGGCAGGAGAGTTCCATGTCAACTACTGAGGATCAGACGCCCGGTCGATCACGGGGACGCGCCCGGCCCGCTCGTCCCGAAATTTGCATCGACCCGGCGGATGGAGAACAGGCTAGAGCCTCCCGGCGTGCGCCCCGGCTGCCCCGCCGCTTTAACCTGCTTGCCCTTCTCCTGATCGTCATTGGCCTATCCCTCCTGACGACGGCGCCGCTCGTCTCTGCCCAGGGCCGGCGCGTGGGCATCCCGTGGAAGGGCAGGCCCGGCATCCGGGAGACGGTCGCCCAGATCATGGCGCGCGAGAAACAATCGCCGAAACCGCAGACGCCGAGCGTCAATCGCCGGCTGCGCGCCCCCGCGTTCACGCACAACAATCCCCAATCCCCGCGCGTCCCCGCTTGGCCCGCCGCGCCCGGGGCGCCTCGCACGCCCGGCCGGCGCAACCCCCAGCCCGTCGTCGATAGCTGGCTCGCCGCCATCATCACCGATTCGTTCAACTATCCACCCGACACGATGGGGGCGGTGGGGCCGGACCAGGTCTTTGTGGTCATCAACGGCCGCGCCCGCGTCTTTGACAAGCAGGGAAATGTCGGCGGGCTGAATGTGAGCACCACCACGCTGTTCGCGTCGGTCATCACCCCCGGCGCGTCCACGACGGATCCGCGCGTTCGCTATGACCGCCTCTCGGGTCGCTGGTTCATCTCGATCATTGATTTCCCCGATGTGCCGAATCGCATCATGCTCGCCGTCAGCTCAGGCTCGCACATCGACGACACGACGAGTTTTACCTTTTACCAGTTCCAGTTTGATGCGGTCGGAACGACGCCCAATGCGGACACGGGCCTCTTTTGCGACTATCCGACGCTCGGGGTGGACAAGCTCGCGCTCTATATCGGCTGCAACGTCTATGACCTCGGCACCGGCTTTTTCATCAATACCACCGCATTCGTCGTGAACAAGGCGGACCTGATCGCGGGCACGCTCACCGTGACGCCCTTCCGCACCCTGTTGACGGCGGGCCCCTTTGACGGCCCCTATTCGCCCGAAGGGGTGATGAATGATGACCCGAACGCGACCGAAGGATATTTTATCGGGCCGACCATCCTCACCAACGGTCAACTCACCCTCCTCCGCGTCAGCACCCCCGGCGGCACGCCGGCGCTCTCCGGGAATCTCGACCTGACCGTGCCCGCGACCTCCGACCCGATTCCACAGCCGGCGCTCGGCTCGACCACGCTCCTCGACGGCGGCGACCAGCGCGTCTTCAACCCGACCATTCACATCAACAAGATTACCGGCGCGCTCACGCTCTGGACCTCGCACACCATCGAGGTCGATGCGACCTGCGTCGGGACCGCCGGCGGTGGACGGAATGGCTCGCGCTGGTACGAGATCGGTAGCCTCACCGGGACCCCTGCGCTCGTCCAGTCGGGCACGCTCTGCGATCCGGCCGGGACCAGCCCGCGCGGGTTTATCTATTCCGATGTGGCGGAATCGGGGCAGGGGCACATGGCGCTCGGCGTGACGTTTGCGAGCAATAACGATTACGCGAGCATTGCGGTCGCGGGCCGTTTCCGCACCGATACCGCCGGCGCGCTGCAATCCTACACCGTCGCCCAGGCCGGCGTCGATCTCTATACAGTCGTCCCCGGCGACAATCGCTGGGGGGACTATTCGCAGACCGTGGTCGACCCCACCGACGACCAGACGTTCTGGACTTTTCAGGAATATGCCAGCGCCGCCGACATCTGGGCGGTGCGCGTCATCAAGCTCCAGGCCCCGCCCCCCGCGGCCATCACGTCGGTCGCGCCGAATGCGGTTGCTACTGGCGTGGCCTCGACCGTGCTCACCGTCGCGGGGACCTCGGCGAGCGGTTCGGAATTCTTTGACCCCGGCGCGGATACGGGCGGCCCCGGGTACGCCAACCGCCTCGCCGTTACCTTCACCGACCTCGGCGCCAGCGTGACCATCAACAGCGTCGCCCTGACCGACCCGACGCACCTGGCCGTCGACGTCTCAACCGTGGGCGCGACAACGGGCATCTATGACCTCACGGTCACCAACCCCGACGGCCAATCCGTCACCTTTCCAGCCGCACTCTATGTCGGCGTTGCGCAAAAGGTGTGGAGCGGCGGGGGCCTCACCAACAACTGGTCGGATGGCGCGAACTGGACGCCGGCCGGCGCGCCCGGCCTGACGGACCAGGCGCTCTTTGATGGGACCAGCAACAAGAACGCAACCGTGGACATCAATCCGACGATTGATTCCGTCTCAATCACAAGCGGCTACGGGGGGATTATCAGCCTGGGGGCGAACACGCTGACGACGAGCGGCGGGTTTGCTCAGTCCGGCGGCGCGTTCAACGCCGGGACCGGCGCGCTGAATATCGGCGGCAATTTCACGGCGAACGGCGGGTTCGTCGCCGGGACGAGCACGCTGACCTTGAACGGCGCGAGCGGCGTCCAGACCGTCACCGCGGGGAGCCCGTTCAATAACGTGACCGTAGCCAACACCGCAGGCATTGCCCTCGGCGGTAGTGTGTCCGTGGGCGGCGCGTTGAACGCGAGCGGCGGCCCGGTCAGCGTCGGGAGCAACACCCTGACCCTCGACGGTTCGGTGACCTGCGGCGTAATCAGCAGCGCGGCGAGCGGCGGCGTCGTCTATAACCAGGCGGCGAACGGACAGAATGTCTGCGCGGGCAATTACGGCGGCCTGACATTCAGTAACTGGAACAAGGTGCTAGCCTCGTCCGGCGTCATCGGCGTAGCGGCCGCGTTTGCGCCCGGCGCCGCGACAGGGCACACCGTGACCGGCAGCACGGTCAATTTCAATGGGACGGCGGCGCAGTCCGTCCCGGCCTTTTCCTATCACAACCTCACCCTTTCGAATACCGCGGCCACCGTCGGCGCATCCGCGAATTTCGATGTGGCGGGGACCCTGAACCTGAACGGCACCAACGTGGTGTTCGCGCCGGATGCCGGCGTTGTCGTCAACAGCGGCGGCGCGCAGGGGACGCTCACCGGTTCGGGCACGCTCCGGGTGACGCGCACGAGCCTCAGCGATGACCTCCGCACACAGTACCTCTTTGTGACCTATACGCTGACTGGCCTGCGGGTGGACTATGCCGGGGCGGGGGACCAGCAGGTGAGCACGGTGGGCTATTCCCGCCTGGCCGTTTCCGGCTCGGGGACCAAGAGCCTGCAGAACGATACGACCGTGAGCGGCGACCTGAGCATTGCCGCGGGCGCGACGCTCGACGCTTCGACCTCCAACTATGCCCTGACCGTCGGCGGCAACTGGAGCAACCGGGGCGTCTTTACGGCGCGGAGTGGTGTGGTTACCCTCAACGGCGCGAGCGCAGCGACCGCCGCCAATTTTTCGACGCTCCTCTCGCAGGGATTCAACGGCGTGACGCCCCCCGCGGTCCCGGCCGGCTGGAGCGTGATTGACGCGAACGGGGACGGCTATACCTGGGGCACATCGCCGGGCACGTACGCCCCGAACGCCGGCGCGACGGCGAACGATGCGCGCTATGGACACAACCCCGATAATGCCACCGCCGCGAACGACTGGCTCTTTACGCCGGGGCTCGCGCTGACCGCGGGCACTCCCTATTACCTCCAGTTCAAGTACGGCAACCGCGCCTTTTTCTTTTACCGCGAGAGCATGGAAGTGCGATTCAATACCACGCCGGCCGCGGGCGGGACGCTCATCGTGAACCTGCCGAACATCACGAGCCCCACCTGGAGCAACTCGGGGCCGACCGCGTTCACTGTCCCCGCGGCCGGGACCTACTATATCGGTTTTCATGCGAACAGCGCGGCGGGCGCATACGACCTGGCGGTGGACGACATCGCGGTCTATCAGCCCACCACGTTCAGCAACCTGGTTGTCGACGATCCGGGCGGGGTCACGCTGTCCGGGACCCGCCTGATTGCCAGCAATACGCTCACGCTGAGCCGGGGCGTTCTCACGAACGGCGCGCTCCTGGCGCTCGACAGCGGCGCGACTATCACGCGGACGGCCGGCGCGCTGAGCGCCGCGCCCCTCTTTGGAAGCATCGTGGATGTGGTGTACAACGGCTCGACCGCCGTGACGAGCGGCCCCGAGCTCCCGACCGCGACGACGGTGTTGAACAATCTGACGGACGATAACACCGGCGGCGTTCAGCTCGCGAGCAGCGCGACCGTGAATGGGACGCTGACCCTCAACGCGGGCGCGGCCTTGACCTCAAGCGGCGCGACCCTCACCCTCAAAGGGGATTGGGTGGATAACGGCGCAACCTTTTCGCCGGGCACGGATACAGTGGTCTTTGCCAAAAGCGGGACGGCCAACCTGACCCTGAGCGCGACGAACGGCGTCGAGCCCTTTTACAATCTCACGGTCATGACCGGCACGACCGTCCTGACCGGCGATGATGCGGCGAGCGCCAGTCACACGCTCGCCAACTATGGCGTCATGACGCGCAATGCGCCGGCCCAGACCGTGACGACCGGCGGCGGCGCGGTCCTCTTTACCGACCCCGGCAACCGGACGACGGTGCGGCTTACCTCGACCGGCGCGACCGACCTGGGCAGTACAACGGTGACGACGACGATGCACGCCGCGCCCCCGACCTGCGGCGGCAGTTCGGTCCCCACCGGCGTCCTGCGCTATATGGACATCACCCCGACCAACACGACCGGCGTCGCGGCGACTCTGCGCCTGTATTTCCTTTCGAGCGCGGACGCGGGCCTCGACGAAGCGAACGGCAACGCGACCAACAGCGTTGCCATCTATCACTGCAACGGTTTGACCTGGCAGGTCCTCCCCGGCCCCTATGGCGCGGCCTATGACCCGGCGGTCGGGCTGAACTATATCGAGGTTGGCAATGTGACCGCGTTCTCGCCGTTTGCCATCGGCTCGGGCACGCCGACGGCGGTGACGTTAGGCGCGTTTTCCGCGGCATGGCAGGGGACGAGCGTGCTGGTGCAATGGAACACCCTGAGCGAGATCAACAACCTCGGATTCAACCTCCTGCGAAGTACGAGCGCGGCCGGTCCCTATACCCCACTGAATGACAAGCTGATTCCGGGATGCGCCGGGTGCTCGACCGGGCAGAGCTATCGCTATACCGATGTCAACGTCACGCCGAACACGACGTATTACTACAAGCTACAGGCGGTGGACAAGAGCGGCGCGACACAACTGTTCGGGCCGGTCAAGGCCGCGCCCGCCTGTTCCGCCACGCCCGGTCAGTCCGCCCTCGATGGGCCGGCGAACGGCGCGGTGGTCACCACGCTCCACCCGACGCTTCGCTGGAACACCGCGACATGCGCGGCGCGATACGAGGTGCAGGTGCGGCAGGGGACGGCGAGCGGCCCGCTGGTGGCCCAGCCCAAAAACCTGACGAGCGCGCAGTTCGCGCCGGCGGGCCTGACGGCGGGCAAGAGTTACTACTGGCGCGTGCGGGCGTGCAACGCCGCCGGGTGTGGCGCGTGGAGCGGCTGGTGGCGGTTCAGCGTGGCGACCGGCGCGGTCGGATTGAACCTCAATCTCGAAATCCGGTATCCCATTCCACTGTGACCCGGCCGGTGCCGTGCCCTGTGTGCAAAAAATCACAATCGGCCCTTGACGTACGGGGCACATTTGGATTATAATCCGGATCATGTTCGGCGGAGACAGGCGAAGGCCGTTCGCATGTCTCCGCCATTTATTATGACCCAACACCCCCCACGGCAAAACACCCGGTGGGTCCATTTTCAAGGAGTCTCGTATGCTTCCGCTTCACCCGCGACGCGACACGCGTCTAATGGTCGCATTCGGCCTGGCGCTCATGCTGGCCGTGCTTTTGCTCGGCGGCGCGCCCGCCGCAACGGCTTCGGCGCAACACAAAACCACGCTGGCCGATTTGCCCGCCGCGGCGCAGGCCCTCGTCTCACGCACGGTGGGACAGGGGGATGCGCGCTATCAGCTCGCGCCCGTGTCCGGCGGATATGCCGGCGCGAATCCGGCCCAGCAGATCGCCGCGCAGTTTGATGCGCAGGGCGCGCAGTTCGCCATCGGCGGCCGCGCGCTTCGCATGGCGCTCGCGAGTTGGGGCGCGGGCGCGGACCGACAGCCCGTGACCACAGCGATGCCGCAGGCGACGGCGAACCGCGTCGCATGGAATCGCGGGCCGCTGACCGAATGGGTTGTCAACGGACCGCGCGGGTGGGAGCAGGGCTTTACCGTTGCCTCACCCCCTCCCCCCTCTCCTGACCAGACTGCGGTCAGGAGAGCGTCAGTCCCCGCCAAGGGGGGGGGTGGGGGTGAGGTCCTGACCCTCGCGCTCGACCTGGGCGGGTGGACCGCGCAGGTGGATGGGAACGGGCTGGGCGCAACGCTTGCCTCCGGCGACGGTGCGGCCGCGCTGCGCTATACCGGGTTGACGGCGTTTGATGCAAGCGGGCGCGCCCTGCACACCTGGCTGGAGCGCGGGACCGGCGCGAGCGCGCTGCTTCTCCGCGTGGATACGACCGGCGCGCAGTATCCGCTGACCATTGACCCGTGGGTCCAGCAGGCCGAGCTCACCGCCTCTGACGGCGCGGCGAGTGATCACCTGGGCTGGTCGGTAGCGATGAGCGGGGATGGGAGCACCATCGTCGCCGGCGCGCCCGATGCCACGATTGGCAACAACAGCCAACAGGGTGCAACGTATGTGTTCGTCCAGCCGGGAGGCGGATGGAGCAGCGCGACCGAGACCGCCAAGCTGACCGCCTCTGACGGCGCGGCGAGTGATTCTCTGGGCCGGTCGGTCGCGGTGAGCGCCGATGGGAGCATCATCGTCGCCGGCGCAAACTACGCCGCGATTGGCAGCCATGCCTTCCAGGGTGCAGTGTATGTCTATGCCAGGCCGGGGGGTGGATGGAGCAGCGCGACCGAGACCGCCAAGCTGACCGCCTCCGATGGCGCGTATAACGATCAAATGGGCTGGTCGGTCGCAATGAGCGCCGATGGGAGCACAGTCATCGCCGGCGCAACTAACGCCACAATTAGCGGCCACACTTTTCAGGGTGCGGCGTATGTCTTTGTCATGCCGGGAGGCGGATGGAGCACCGAAACCTCGACCGCCAAGCTGACCGCCTCCGATGGCGCGACGGGTAATTTCCTGGGCGTTTCGGTGGGGGTGAGCTCTGATGGGAGCACCGTCGCCGCCGGCGCATACCTCGCCTCGATTAACGGGAACATAAAGCAGGGTGCGGCGTATGTCTTTGTCAGGCCGGGGGGCGGGTGGAGCAGCGCGACCGAGACCGCCAAGCTGACCGCCTCCGATGGTTTCCCGGCTGACGGTTTGGGTATCGCGGTCGCGGTGAGCGGGGATGGGAGCGCAATCGTCGCCGGCGCGGTCGGCGCCAATATTGGTGGCAAAGCCAGCCAGGGGGCCGCGTATGTGTTTGTCATGCCGGGGGGAGGCTGGAGCAGCACGACTCAGACCGCCAAGCTGACCGCCTCCGACGGCACGGCGAATTCGCAACTCGGCGAATCGGTAGCGTTTAGTAGTGATGGGAGCACCATCGTCGCCGGCGCGATAAATGCCGGTAAGGCGTATGCCTATGTCAAGCCGGGGGGCGGCTGGAGCAATGCAACCGAGACCGCCGAGCTCACCCACCCCGGCGGCGCGGTGGGGGATAGTATGGGCGGCTCGGTGGCGGCGAGTTCCGATGGGAGCACCATCGTCGCTGGAGCGCTCGTCGCCACGATTGGTAGCAACGCCGGCCAGGGTGCGGCGTATGTGTTTGGGCCACAGCCTCCGACTCCAACACCGACCGATACGCCGACCGACACGCCGACGAACACGCCAACCGATACGCCGACTGACACGCCGACCAATACGCCAACCGATACGCCGACGAACACACCCACCAATAGCCCGACGGCCACAAGTACACCGACGGCCACGCCAACCTGTCTGCCGGTAAGCGGCATACATACATCGCCTGAAACTATTTCAGTCGGATGCCCGGCCACCTATACCCCGACAAGCACGAGCAGCCCGACGGCCACGAGCACCAATACACCGACGATTACCGACACGCCAACGAATACACCCACGGCGACCCCGACCTGCCTGCCCGTGAGCGGCATCCATACATCACCTGAAATTCCAGTCGGATGCCCGGCAACCTATACTCCGACGAGCACGAGCAGTCCGACGGCCACCAGCACGGACACACCGACGAACACACTGACCAATACGCCAACTGATACACCAACAAACACGCCAACGAATACGCCAACCGATACACCAACCGATACACCAACCAACACGCCCACCGATACGCCGACCAATACGCCAACTGATACACCAACAAACACGCCAACGAATACGCCAACTGACACACCGACCAATACACCGACGAACACGCCCACCAACACGCCCACGAACACGCCGACCAACACGCCGACCAACACGCCGACCAACACGCCCACTGACACACCGACCAATACGCCCACCAACACGCCGACCAACACGCCCACTGACACACCGACCAATACGCCCACCAATACACCAACCGATACGCCGACCAACACGCCGACCAACACACCGACCAATACGCCGACCAATATGCCGACCAATACCTCGACGCCCACCAATACACCGACCAACACGCCGACCAATACGCCGACCAATACCTCGACGCCTACGGCGACGAGTACGAGCACCAGCACGCCGACCAGCACGCCGGGCGTGAACGCCGACTTATCGATCACCAAGACCGCACAGGTCAAGAGCGGCGGGGCCCAGCTTATCTACTGGATTACCGTTCAGAACCCGGGACCGGCCAAAGCGCAGAACATCGTCGTGACCGATCCCCTGCCGCCGCAAGTGCTCTACATCTCGATTGCGCCGCAAAGCTCGGCCGGCTGGAAGTGCACATATGATGCGCCGACGCGCACGGCGACCTGCACGCTCGCTTCGCTCGCAGCCAGGCAGAGCAGCAGGGTCGGCCTGCTGGTTGCCGTGCTGGACACGAGCAAGCCGTTCACGAACTGCGCGACGGTGAGCGCCGCGACGTTCGACCCGAACACGCTCAACAACACGTCGTGCCTGACGCTCAACCAGAACTTGCAACCGACGACGCCGACGACAACCGCGCCGAACGCGAGCGCCCCCACGAACTGGCTGCAAAATCTCTGGGATGCGCTGGTGGGGTGGATCACGCCCGCGCAAACGGTCGCGCAGAATCGGTAGGGACAGGTCGCAGGTCGCAGACGACAGGCGACAAGGAATCGGAAGCGTTTGAATTGCGAGGACCGCCGGGGTAAGAAGACCGGCGGTCCTTTTGCTATGGGCGTGGCGCGAGATCTTCCTGGAAAGAGTGGTTTACCTTTTTACTTGTTTCGCCTATGCGTGGTAGAATAACCCCAAACCGTCAGGAGGACGAACGCGAATGCTCCCCAGGAGCGCGGATGTTGTAATTATTGGCGGCGGGTGCATGGGCGCGAGCACCGCCTATTACCTGGCCCAGCGCGGCGCCGGCTCGGTGCTGCTGCTTGAACGTGACAAGTTTCTCGGGACTGGCTCGACCGGGCGGAATGCCGGCGGCGTCCGCTACCAATTTTCCACCGAGGTCAATATCCGGCTCTCGATGTACAGCCTCGACGTGATCGAGCACTTTGAAGAGTTATTCGGCGTCTCCGCCGGCTATCACCCCATCGGCTATCTCTTTTTGCTGACGACTCCCGAAGAGGTCGCAGCGTTCAAGGCGAACGTCGAATTGCAGCGCCGCACCGGCGTGCCCGACGTCCGCTATCTGGAGCCCGCCGAGATCGCGCAAATCGCCCCGCTCGTCAATCTTGAGGGGGTGCTCGGCGGGACCCTCTGCCCGCGTGATGGCCTGGCGGACCCGAACAGTGTGACCCAGGGGTTTGCGCAGGCGGCGGTCAAGCGCGGCGCGCAGATCGAGACCGAAACGACCGTCACCGATATCCTCACCCACGGCGGCGCGGTGGCCGGGGTGGTAACAGACCGGGGCGCGGTGGCGACACGTACGGTGGTCAATTGCGCGGGGCCCTGGGCTGCGATCGTCGGCAGCATGGTCAAGCTGGACCTCCCCATCGTCCCCGTCCGGCGCCAGTTCTTTGTGACGGATGCCCTGCCCCAGGTCCCGCGCGACCATGTCTTTACCATCGAGTTTGCATCCTCGCTCTATTTCCATCCCGAAGGCAATGGCCTGCTCGTCGGCATGTCCAACGCCGACGAAAAACCGGGCTATACATATATGATCGATGCGGAGTTTCATCTCAAAATGCTCGAACGCGCCCTCTACCGGCTGCCGCTTTTGGAGGACGCGCGAATCGCGAAACAGATCGCCGGGCTGTACGAGGTGACCCCTGACGCGCACCCGATCATTGCCCAGTCGCGCACCGCGCCCGGTTTCTATATCGCCGCCGGCTTTTCGGGGCACGGCTTTCAGCATTCGCCCGCCACGGGCAAGGTGATGAGCGAGATCATTCTCGACGGCGCATCCAAAACGGTGGATGTGTCGATGCTCGACCTGGAGCGGTTCGCTGAGGGGCGATTGATTAAGGAACTCAATGTTGTGTGAGAACAGTTATCAAGGAGGATCACTGTGCCAATCATGCGTGATGTTTTTCTGGCCCTGTCCAAGAACGCAACGGTGCGCCAGCTCGTCGTCGGGTTTCCGCCCTCGCGCCTGGTCTCCCGGCGCTTTGTGGCGGGTGAA
>JBAVQS010000185.1:0-23841 GCA_049694275.1 Anaerolineae bacterium
ATCTGGCCCCGAGTGCTTGACCATATAGCGGATTTCGTCGGCGCAGGGTTGGTCCCAGCCATAGCGGTGATAGCCGGTGTGGATAATGAGGATGTCCCCCTCGCGGACCTCGACACGCTCCTCGACCATTTTGGAATCATAGATGTCATAGTCACCGGCCGCGTCGGAGAGGTCGACGATAACGCCGGGGCCGACGAGAAAGTCGTTCAAGTCGAGCGAGGCAATGTCCTTGCCGGGGGTAAAGAAATGAATCTCGCCATCCAGGTGGGTGCCGAGATGATTCGAGTGGGTGATGAGCTGGCCATTGGCGCCGTTCGGCGCAAGCCGCTTGAAATATTTGATCTGCAATGGCCCGTAGGTGGGCCACGCCGGGGTCTGGACGCCGAGCGGGATAGTGAGGTCGATCAGTTTCATAGGATACCTCCGAATTAGGAATTAGGAATTGTGTGAAGCGTAGTGCGTAATCAAGTAATAAGGCAACGGCAGCGTTTCTAGTCTTAAAGCGATCCAAAGTCATCAGTTCTTGCATGAGTTATATTAATCGGGACCAATTACCCTGTCAGCCAAGTCAAGACAATGATACCGGTTGTAGGTACATGGTCCTTTTCTCATCAGGCGAAGGTTGAAAGAACGGATTGCGCTCTGAATTGTAGAGTTGTGCATCAGATTGGAGGCTGTTTGGATGTCTCTTGTAAAAAGATTGATTTGGTCAAAACCTCCTGGCTCATACCAATGATTCCCCCATTCGAGAAGACGATATTGTTTTCCAAGTGCCTTCAAGGTTTTTCCAAATGCTTGTTCCAGTGGCTGCCGTGCAAGATGCCATGAGATGTTCAATTCCCGGTTCTCCTCAGATATAGTAAAGACTTCTTGCCAGTTAACGTTGATTCGTGAATAAATTATTATGCCCCGCCGAAATGCGGGTAAGCAGGAACAACTCCAGAACGATATCTCTCCCCGTTTTATCGCCGGCACCCCTTTCAGCACGTATTCATGCAGCAAGTCGGTGGCCTCTCTTGTAAATCGCAGCCGCTGAAATCTGTCGAAACGTTTTGCGTAGCGATTCCGAAGTTCTGGGTTGACCGGCCTTTTTCCTTCGCTGTCGACAAAAGCAAGATCGGAAAGCCAACTTTCTTGCTGCGTTGGCGACATAATCAGATCAAAATCTGATTCGTATCGCGGCACGCTAACGAATGTGATGTTTCGCAAGATCGCTCCGGCGCTTTCAAAGGCCCAGATCGCTGATCGTTCACTCTCGTTAAGGTCTTGTTGTTGGACCTGTTTAAAAAAGAGTTCGCAAATATCCTGGTGGTTATGACGGTGCTGGACGTACCTGCGAGTTATATCAACCGCTTGCCCGACGTAGTATTCATCGTTGGCAAAGTGCAGAACATAAATGCCGCATCGCTTGTTTGGTCTGAATAGATCAGCAATCGATTCCCGGCCTTCTACGACGGTTGATTCGCTAAATCCCAAGCCTTGAAGCATTTGTCTCCCTTTATGTTTATTCTGGCATCAGGGAAATTTTGTTCGTATTACGCCTCGCGCATCGCCTCAAACGCCGCGACAAAGCACTCAATCGGCGCTCTGAGCAGTCCCGCGCCGACCTGGCCGATGCCGGGTTCTTTCGACGCGATGCCGGTGTTGAGGCGGGGTGAGATGCCGGTCTCAACGACGCGGCGGATGTCGATGCCGAGGGGTGTGCCCCTAAAGTTGAGCGCGGGCATCAGGAATGAGTCGTGCTCGCTTGCACAGATTTCGTACATCTCCAACGTGGCGTCGAGCGCATCCTGGGGCGACCCACCGACGAACTTGACGATGGCCGGCGCACCTGCCATCGCCATGCCACCAAACCCGGCGGTTTCGGTGATGGTGCTATCGCCCATGTCGAGGTTGGCATCGGCCTCGGTAAAGCCGGGAAAGTAGAGCCCCTTGACGCGACCAGCGGGGGCGGTGAACCATCGGCCGGGCAGGCCCGCGACGCGAATCCCGAAATCGGTCCCGTTGCGCGCCATAGTTGTCACAATGGTCGAGCCCGCGATCCCTTCGGCCGGTTCGCTCAGGGCCTTGCCCGCGGGCATCGAAAGGTTGAGGAAAAAGTGGTCGTTCGCATCGATAAAGCTGATGACGCGGGCGAGGGTTTCCCCGTCAGCGCAGGTGCGGGCGAGGGCGGGGCCAATGGCGCGCAGGAATAAGGAGGTACCCGCTTTGTTGCGATTGTGGCACTCGTCCCCCATATAGAGCGCCTGAGCGATCAGGTTCTTGATGTCAATGCCGCCGGGAAGGGAACGAACGGCGCGATCAAGGGTAGGGTAGAGGACCCTTTCCATCCATTCGAGTCGCTCGATCACCTCGGGCGCAAAAGCCCCAAAGCGGAGGACCTTGCCCAACCCCTCGTTCTGTGTGCAGAAAGCGCGATTACCGAACGGTGGATTCTCGATGATCCAAACCGGCATGGAGGGAGAGACGATCCCTGCCATGGGGCCGACGGCATGGTGATGGTGGCACGGCTCAAAGGTGATTTCCCCGCTGGCCGCGAGGTCGATGGCCTCTTCCGGTGTTTTGGCCCAGCCCTCGTAGAGGCAAGCCCCTATGATGGCGCCGCGCACTGGTCCGCACATCCGATCCCAGGTAATGGGGGGACCGGCGTGCAGGATCATGCGCTCGCCCATGCCGGGAATGACCTCGCGCGCAATGCCAAGGCCAGTGAGGATGGCCTTGCCGGAGGCGATGCGGCGGACCGCCTCGGTATTCGCTGCCTCAATGTCGATACCGTGGCGGGTGTGGGTGAGGCGCGGGGCATCGTAAGGCGAAGGACGAAAATCGACATCGATGACCTCGACCTGCTGGGCGCGCAGGCTGTCGGAAAAGATCTGGAGGCCAATGTTGACGACGGTTAAGGGTTTGCCGAATAAATCCATCATTTCACGATCCAACTTGCGAGCCTGGCGGCCGCGGCGTTGCTGGGGGCGATGACTGCGCCGGCCTGTTTGAATGCTTTTGCCTGGCGCGTCCGATTCTGTGGGTCGTCCTCCGTGCCGGTGATAGAGAGAACGACGTTGAGAAAGCGACCCTGCTGCCCTGCATATTCGCGCGCCTGGGCGATGGCGGGACCAAGCTCGGCGGCCGGGTCGGGATGGGCGCCGTAGCCGAGGACGACGTCGAGCACAATCACGCCGACCGATGGGTCCCGTGCCTCCCGGAATAGGTGCTGAATTCGCAGGGTGTTATCGATCATCGGGTGCGGGCGGCCGAGGGTGAATTCCTCTTCGCCGAGGTCGATTGCAGTGTGCCGCTTGCTTTTGGCTGAATCCGGCAACTTGTACCGCAGGTCGAGCGGCGCGTTCGACCAGACCTCGCCCAACTCGGCCTGCCAGATGCGCATGGCCTCTTCGCACAGAGTCCCCCCGGAATACAATCCCCGAATATAGCGCTGCCGGGCGTTGAGCGGGCGACGCAGAGAATTTGCTTTCAAGTGAAGCTTGCGGTCCTCGGCGGCGAGCTGCTTGTAGACGTTTTTCACGTCCTCGCCTCGCGCGAGGGCGGCGGCAAGCGCGGCGGCCTCGCGGAGGTCGAAGGCGGTTAGCAAATTGGAAAGTTCGAGGTTGGAATTCAGAATTCTGAATTCGGAATTCTGAATTCTCTCCTGCGCCCTCATTAGCGCCAGCACGGTGGGCTTGTCTGACTGCCGGACCTGGGCAAGGATTTTGTCGGCCACGGCAGGGGAAGGGAGCTTGCTGACGACGAGAATGACACGTGTGTCGGAATCGGCCTGGAGGGCCTTGAGCCCTTCCAGCATCATGATCCCGCCGACCTGTTCGCTCACATCCCGCCCGCCGGTTCCGATACCCTGGGTGATGCCCGAACCGGCTTGCGCGAGCAGGGCGCTGACCTCTTGCAGACCGGTGCCGGCCGCCGCGACAATGCCGACCGGGCCGCGCGGGACGGCGTTGGCAAAGCCGAGCCCTATTCCGTTCATGATCGCCGTGCCCGCGCCTGGTCCCATCAAGAACAGGCCATGATCCCGCGCGTATTCCTTGAGCGCGATTTCGTCCTCGATAGAGACGTGGTCGCTGAAAAGGAGGACGTGCAGCCCCGCGCGGAGGGCATCCCAGGCGGGCGCGGCGGCGTAGGGACCGGGGACAGAGATGACGGCAACATTGGCTTGCGGCAGGGCGCGGACGGCAGTGCGGAGGCTGCGGGGACGTAACGCGCCGGAAGTGGATGAGACGGCGCCTGTTGCCTGAGCGGCGAGGAGCTGCTCGGCCTGACGGCACGCGGCCGCGGCGGTTGCAGCATCGCGGGCCTGGACGGCGATCACCAGGTCGTTCGGGGTCGCGTGTTCGGCTGCCGGGGTGAGGAGTCCGGCCTGAACTAAAAGCGCTCGATTGGCCGGCGTCCCCATGACGACAGAGACGTTGCCGACTCCGGGCAGGTTCCCCAGCTCGCGCGCAAGGAGCATGAGGGCGACTGAATCACGATACTCGCCGGGTTTGACCAGCGTTTGGACAATCACAAGACCTCCCTGTCTTGAGCGCTCGGCGTCAACATTGCCACCGCATAGTGAAATCGTATGGAGCCATCATATACGGAATTATCGATTCTGACAATATGGCGTAGAAACCCGGTTTTTTATTTGACGGATAGAAGAAATTGAGTACCCTAGAAATAGATTGTAGAGAATTTCACAAACACTATTTTCCGGCTAGTCGACAAGAGGGGGTCCCCATGGCAGAGAATCTGTCCATCTACCAGAATAATCTCCAGGCGATGATGCGCATCATGGCCAAGCTCAGTCTGGCATCGGAAGGGCTGATTGGCAAAGGGGCGAACGCGCTCATGTACCAGACCGGGAAGGATATGGGCCACATCGAGGGCAAGAAACTCGACCGAACGACGGACCTGGGTAAGGCGCTTGAGATGCTGACCGAGGCCGAGCAGGGGGTCTGGGACATCGAACTCTGGAAGGATGTCGGCGCGGCAGATTATATCTTTGAAGAGGATGGCATCCAAAAGGCCTATGTCCTCTTTCGCGAGTGCCCGATGCGCCAGGTGTGCCTGACGCACGGCATCAAAGAAGATGGCGTGAGCTGCCGGATTACGCATGGGCTCTTTGCCGGGATGCTCTCGGAGGTGATGGGCCGCAAGGTGGACCTGCATGTCGTCCATGCCGGACCGAACGCGTGCAAAAAGATTGTGGAGCTGAAAGCGAGCACGCCCAGCAATGCAAGCGCCGGCTGACCATTATAGAGAATGAAAATGTGGGGGTGAGCGCGTGAAAATTTCGACGATTGCACTTTCGTCTTGCTGTGGCTGTCACATGGCGCTGGTCGACCTGGGTCCCGAGCTGCTGGATTATCTCGGCGGCGGCGCGCTGGTCTTTTCCCCGGTATTGATGGATACCAAAGAGATTCCGGAGTGTGATGTGGCGCTCGTCGAGGGGAGCATCCGCAATAGCGAGAACCTGGAGAATCTCAAAGCGATTCGAGCCAGGGCAAAAACGCTCGTCGCCCTCGGTACCTGCGCCTGTTTTGGCGGCGTCCCGGCGCTCGGTTCGGCCTTTCCAACCCTGGAGCTCTTGCTCAAGGGGTACGGCGAAGGATTTGAACCGGATGATCTACCGGTATTGGAACCGCGCGTCTATCCGCTGGATAGTTGGGTGGCGGTGGACTATTACCTGCCCGGCTGCCCGCCGCCCGCTGCAAAATTGCGCGAGGCGATCCGCTGCCTGGCAAAGGGCGACAAGCCGGGGCATCAGGATGCGCCGGTCTGCAGCGATTGCCAGCGTGTTGCGCATAAAGGGGTATGCCCCGACGTCAAGCGGATGGTGGACACAGTGCCCAATGCGCAGGAATGCCTTCTCTCTCAAGGGTATCTCTGCCTGGGCTCGGTCAGCCGCAACGGCTGTGGCGCGGCATGTACGCACGCGGGTGTTCCCTGTACCGGATGCCGGGGACCGATTGATCGCGTGCTGACCGATCCGAGCCATGGGATTCTGTACGACCTGATTCGGCGCATCAGTCATTTTACGGGCAAGAGCGAAAAAGAGGTCAAGCAGAAACTGCCGGATATGCTGCACACCCTGTATGGGTATACCCTTTCGATGCCTGAACTGCGACGGAAGGATGCGGAAAGTGTGGGCGAGTTGATTTATCGGATCGAGGTTTGAGGGGGGATGACGTGAAGACGATCAATATCAATCCGATCACGCGGGTCGAGGGGCACGGCAAGCTAACCTTAAAGCTCGACGACAGCGGCCACGTCACGGACGCGCTCTTTTGTGTCCAGGAGTTTCGCGGTTTCGAGAAATTCCTCGAAGGCGCGCTGGCCGAGAACTTGCCGATGCTGACGGCGCGCATCTGCGGCATTTGCCCGGTCTCGCACCACCTGGCCTCGGTCAAGGCGATCGAAGCGTGTTTTGGCACGCAGATTCCGCCCGCCGCGGTCAAGCTGCGTGAGATGCTGCTCTTGAGCCAGGTGCTCGAGAGCCATATTCTTTCGCTGGCGGTGCTCTCACTGCCCGATCTGGTCCTGCCCGACAGTGCGCCACAGCAGCGCAATATTGCGGGGTTGTACGAGACGAATCAGGAGGCGGTCCAGCGCGCGCTCACATTACGCGGAATCGGGACGGCGGTGGGGCAGACGGTTGGACGCCGCGCCGGGATGCCGATTGGCGCGCGGGTGGGCGGCATGGTGATGCCGCTGCGCGAAGAAGAACGACAGGCATTGCTGACCAAACTGTCCGCGGCCGGGCCGCATCTTGTCTGGTTTGCCAAATTCTTCCGTGACCTGGTCGAAAAGAACGGCGAGGTTTTCGAGACGCTCGGCGATATTCAGACGGCGTACATGGGTTTGGTGCGTGACCAACGGCCCGCATTTTATGATGGCGAAGTCCAGGTGATCCGGCCGGATGCCAGTGTGGCCGCCCGCTTTCACGGCTCGCAGTATTTCGATTACATCGAGGAAAAGCTCGAAAACTGGAGTTATATGAAGTTCCCGGTGTTGAAATCCGGGGAGCGCTTTCGGGTGGGGCCGCTGGCGCGTGTCAATCTTGTCCAGGAGATGCCGACGCCGCTGGCAAGCCGGGAGCTGGCATGGTTCCGCCAACGCTGGGGACGACCGGCGCACAAGACGCTGGGCTATCATTATGCCCGGTTGATTGAGGCGATCTATGCGATGGAGCATATTCGCGAATTGCTCCTGGACCCGGAGATTACGAGCGATGTGGTGTGCATCAAGCCAGAGATCAAGGCGGGCGTGGGGGTTGGCGTAGTGGAAGCGCCGCGTGGACTGCTGGTTCACCGCTATGAGCTTGACGCGGCAGCCAAAGCGGTCAAGGTGGATCTGGTCGTCGCCACGCAGCACAACAATTATGGCTTTAACGATGCCTTGAAAGAGACCGCCGGCAAGCTGATTCATAACGGCGATCCGGACCCGGCGACGCTCAATCGCCTGGAGATGATCGTCCGGGCGTATGATCCCTGCCTCTCGTGCGCGACCCACGCGCTGGACGCGCCGGGGTTCAGGATCGAGCTGGTCAGCCCGGAAGGCAGAATCGTTCGGGAGTGGGGGGCCTGATGGACGGATTCAGAATGATTCGCGATGAAAAGCGCTGCGTCTCGTGCGGCGAGTGCGTGATCGTCTGCCCGCAATCGGGTGAAGGCCAGCGTTTCCCGGTCCTCGCGCTCTCGCCTATTCCAGGCAAGCCCCCCGAGGTGCGCTGCATTGAGAACTGTATCCAGTGTATGACCTGCTGGGATTTTTGCCGCGCACACGCCATTACCTTTGTGAACCATCATGCGATCCGGCGGCTGGTCGAGCCGCAGGCGCTGTTGAACAAGGCGGCCAGGATCATCTAAACACCCAGGGTTGCGCTAAAATAGATTGTGCAACGTAACTGTTACCCGAGGCGGGCATTTGCCCGCCTCGGCCTGTCATGGCTTTCCCATTCCCTTAAAGATAACTTTTTCCAACCGTCACTACAATGCGGCATAAAGGTATATAATTGCAGGCTCAGCAGGTGTAAGTCACATTCAGGGAGGAAGAGGAAATGACCAGGGAATTGTTGAACGATGTTGCGCAGCGCGCGGCGACTTATCTGGAAGGTTTGCCGTCGCGACCGGTGCAACCGACCGCGGAGGCGATTGCCAATCTCAAGCGCCTTGACGAATCGCTGCCCGAGGCGCCGAGCAACGCAGAGGCCGTGATTCAGCGCCTCGACGAGATCGTCTCGCCCGCGACGATGGGCATGGCAGGCCCTCGTTTTTTTGGATTCGTCATCGGCGGCTCACTCCCTGTTACCCTGGCGGCGAATTGGTTGGCGGGCGCATGGGATCAGAACTCTGCGCTTTATAACGTCGCGCCCGGCACGGCCCATGTCGAGCAGGTTGCTCTTCGCTGGCTGCTGGACGTGCTTGGGCTCCCGACTCAGTCTGCAGGCGCGTTTGTCACCGGGGCGACCATGGCGAATTTTACCGCGCTGGCCGCGGCGCGCCATGCGGTACTCCAGCGCGCCGGGTGGAATGTCGAAGCGGATGGGCTGTTCGGCGCGCCGCCGATTACGATGATCGTCGGGGCCGAAGCGCATACGACCCTCTTCAAGGGGTTGGGTCTATTGGGGTTTGGCCGCAACCGGGTGGTCCGGGTCCCGGTGGATGGACAGGGGCGGATGATTGCCGACCGCTTGCCGGCGATGACGGGACCGACCATTGTTTGTGTACAGGCAGGTAACGTCAACAGCGGGGCCTTTGACCCATTCCCGGAGATCACCCAGCGGGCGCACGAGGCGGGTGCGTGGGTCCATGTGGACGGCGCGTTCGGTCTCTGGGCCGTGGTGGCGCCCTCAAGGGCTCACCTGACGGCCGGCATCGAGCAAGCCGACTCCTGGGCAACGGATGCGCACAAGTGGCTCAATGTTCCTTATGACAGCGGTCTAGCTTTTGTCCGAGATGGCGATGCGTTGCGCGCCGCGATGGCGGTAACGGCCGAGTATCTACCGACGGCCAGCCCCTATCGCAATCCCTCGGACTATACACCCGAGCTTTCCCGGCGCGCGCGCGGCGTCGAAGTCTGGGCCGCGCTGCGGTCGCTCGGACGGCAGGGATTGACTGACCTGATCGAGCGAACATGCCGCCATGCCAGGCGCTTTGCGGAAGGGCTGCAGGCGGCCGGGTATACCGTGTTGAATGATGTCGTGCTGAATCAGGTACTCGTGACCTTTGGCGACGCTGAGAGGACCAATCGAGTGATTACTGATCTCCAGGCCGAAGGCACTTGCTGGTGCGGCGGGACTGTCTGGCAGGGGCATACGGCAATGCGCATCAGCGTGTCGTCGTGGGCAACGACCGATGCAGATGTGGACAAGAGCCTGGAGGCTATCCTACGCGTGGCGGGAGAATATCGGGGGTGAGTGCTAGTGGTGCGTTCGATAAGTAATTTAACATAGTCCGGACGTCTTCCATTCGACCCAATCATGGAGGTCGCGGCGGGTCCATTGCCAGTTGATCGGATGAGCAAAGAGACGATTGTATTCGGGCACACTGGCATACAGATGGTCAATCAATTCTTGACGGCTGCGCCAACTGCCTCGCTTCAGATAGTACACTGTAAAGCTCTTTAACAGCAGTTCGGCTTGATTCAGCCACTCCGAATGCGGCGGCGTAAACAGCACCCGTAGCCAAGAACCATACGAGCGCAAAAACGTTTGGGTCGCCGCCGCGGCATGGCTCGGCCCGCCATCCCAGATCAAATGCACGCGCCGCCACTGGCGCAAGGGCGCTAACAGTTTTGGCAAGGCGCGGCAGAGATGTTCGCTGTCATTCTTTTCCAAGCAACACGCCCGCATCTTGCCGCTATGCAGGATCAAGAGCACCAAGAAGTTGACCGTCCCGTGACGTTCATATTCAAACTCTTGCCGTTCGCCGTGTCCGGTGCGCAGGGGCCGGGTTGGACGGGCACGCTCCAACGCTTGCAGGTTGGGTTTTTCGTCGACCGCAATGACGATTTCATCGTGCTCCAGGAGCCATTTTATGCGCTCATATAGCCATAAAATGTGAGTCGCCCGTCGGACAAATTCAGCATCGAGCGTGGGCGTGATCCAGGAGCGGCTGTGATGCAACTTCAAATCGGCGTCGCGCAAGATCAACGAGACCGTGGAATGTGCCAGGTGCGGGCGATGCAAACGCTTCCGGGCCATGGCGGTCACGCTGCGCGTGGACCAATGCGCGAGTTCCAATTTCAACCCGTGGAGTTCACAACAAGCCAGCCAATTAGGTGCCCTTTGGGCATTGCTGAATGGCGACGCGTTCCAATTCCGAAATTTCGCGCGGGCGTCCGGTGCGCGGTGCATCTTGGACGGCATCCAATCCGGCCAGTTCGTAGCGTCGACAGACATACCACACGCCGGTGCGCGTCATGCGAACTTCGTGCGTGAGCTCATCCACAATCGTGTTGGGATCTTCCATGGCCAGCAGCACACGACAGCGGCGGGCGACACGTTGTTCAGTCCGCCCATCACTGCGGAGATGATGTAGTGCTTGCCGATCCTCTCGTTTCAGATGAATCAGTTTCGGTGGACGTCTTCTCATGCTTGATACTCCGTGTTGCGGGTCTCTGAGCATGAGAAATATATGCTTGTTAAACTGCTGTGACTATGTGGTGGTATAACGCTTTGTGTGTAATTTCTGACAAAAGGTGAAGAGCCGAGTATCCTTCAGGTAGCGCCAACTACCTTTGAGGAGGATACCATGGCTCTTCCAGCCAAAGATACTCAATCTGCCGAGTTTCGTCAAACCGACTTTCAAGCCTGGGTGCGGGATACCATGCGGGAGTTTGTCCGCATCGCCCTCACCGCGATTCTGGAAGAAGAAGTTACCGCTCTGATTGGGGCTGCACCTTACGAACATAGTGCGACACGCCGGGACCGTCGCAATGGCACCTACACCCGAAACTTGGACACCAGTGTCGGGCGGATCCACGCCCTACCGGTCCCCCGCACGCGCCGGGGCTTCAAGACGCAACTGTTTGAGCGGTATCAGCGGCGTCAACCCGCCGTGGATCAAAGTCTGGGCGCGATGTTCATCCGCGGGCTGAGCCCCCAGGCCGTGGGCGGAGTCCTGCACGATCTCACCGGCGTGCAACCCTCCGCGAGTAGTGTCTCCCGGGTCTTTCATAAACTGGAAGACGAGTATCAAGCCTGGAAAGAGCGCCGACTCGCCTCGCACTACGTCTATTGCTTTGCGGACGGGACCTATTTCAGCGTGATCTACCAAGACGAAGGCTGCAAGATGCCGATTTTAGCGGTGATTGGCATCCGTCCCGACGGGACGCGCGAAGTGCTGGGCTTTAGTGTCGGCGACCGCGAAAACCAGGCGGCCTGGGAACAATTGCTGGATGACCTGAAAGTGCGGGGCACCGAGCAAGTGGACTTGTGGATCACCGATGGCAATCGCGCGATGCTGAATGCCGTCGAAGCCAAGTTTCCGGCGGCGAAACGGCAACGCTGCATCAAGCACAAGATGGAAAATGTCTTGGCCTATGTGCCGCAGAAGCAGCGCGACGCCGTGGAACCGGAACTCCGGGCGATCTTTTATCAGGACACACGAACTGAAGCTGAGCAGCAATTCGCCGCGTTCTGCGCCAAGTATGAAAAGACGTATCCCAGCGCGGTCGAGTGTCTGCAAAAGGATCAGGCGACGGTCCTGACCTTCTATGATTTTCCGCGCGAACACTGGAAGACGATTCGGACGACGAACGTGATCGAGCGGTTGTTCCTAGAGGTCAAGAAGCGGACGCACAAGATGAATGCGGCTTTCCGCAATGAGAATAGCTGCTTGTTAATGTTCTATGCCGTGATTCGCGGCGTGCAGTTCAAGAAAGTGAAGATGGCCAACTAGCGACCTGCCGGATACTCGGCTCCCGAAATGACACAGAACTTGACATACTGCCGACTATGTTAAAAGACTTATCGAACGCACCACTAGACGGGAGCAGTAAGCACCACCCGCTCAGTGAACAGGGTGCTTGTTCAGAGTTGAATAAGGAATTGTTTGACTGCATCCGCAAGGGACTGGCGGCCAAAGGGAATTAACGAAGATGAACAAGAATATAAATATACGTGACTAATCTCACGACAGGAGCCTCTCATGCCAGATATTCATTCACCCCGAACCCGCGTTCGTGCGTTGCTCTCGTTCTTTATCGTCGCGTTGCTACTGGCCGGACTGACCGCTTTCCCGCTGCAGTGGGAGTTGGCGCTCCTCTATCAATGGGCGCCGTTTTTTGAGCACGTTGCGCCGAGCCTGGTCGAATGGATTGGACTCGTGAACCGGGCAATCCAGGAGAGCTATGGGCGTTATTCCTTCCTGGCCTATGGAACGGATTGGCTGGCGTTTGCGCATATCGTGATTGCGATTGCGTTTGTCGGCCCGCTGCGCGATCCAGTGCGCAATATCTGGGTGGTGGAGTGGGGCATGATCGCCTGCGTTCTGATTGTCCCGCTTGCGCTCATCATGGGTCCAGTGCGCGGAATTCCGTTGTTCTGGACTGTGGTTGATTGCTCGTTCGGGGTATTTGGTATCATCCCTCTGTGGTTCTGCCGTCGGGAAACCCTGCGGTTGGAGCAAGAGGACAAGTCCCGCCGCCAAGAGGCGCGTTCTCTATCGGTAGCTTGACCTATAGTTCACCCTTGAAAGCGTTTTCATGGCGTAGGGGGCGACGTCTGGTGTTCGCCCAGCCTGGGCAGGGATCCAATCCCCATAGGGGACCTACTTGGCGGGGACTCCCTTCGGTCGCAAGCCACGCCCCTATATGTGAACAATTACGGATTAGCCGGCGTGTAACTCTACTGTAACCGTTTCCTGCTATTCTGGGGGTATCTGGACAATTGCGTCCGGCTATCTCCTTTCCTTTCTCTTCCCCATCGGAAAAACATTGTTTGAACAATGGCAGACCATTCGAATTTGACCGCGCCGCAGGGCGCTCCCGAATCGCCAACTGTCGGTATCGTCTCGGCGGGGATCTATATCCCCCGGACGGTGATGACGGCGGAGGATATTGCTAGGGCAACCGGTATTCCCGAAATGGTGATTCGGGAAAAGTTTGGCATTAACCAAAAACCGATCCCCGGCCCGGATGACCATACGAATGCGATGGCTATTTGGGCGACGCAGGATGCGCTGGCGCAGACCTCGATCAAGCCGGAAGACATTGACGTCGTCCTGTGCACCACCGAGGAGTGGAAAGAGTATCCCCTCTGGACGGCCGGGATCAAGCTGGCGTATGATATTGGGGCGCGGCGGGCGTGGGCCATCGATGTGCAGATGCGCTGCGCCACGACCATGGCGACGCTCAAGATGGCGAAATCTCTGATGCTCGGCGACCCGGATATCAATACGGTCCTCGTCGCCGGCGGCTATCGGAATAGCGATTTTATCGATTACGCGAATGCGCGTGCCCGGACTCTCATCGGCCTGAGCACAGGGGGTGGGGCGATCCTCCTTCAAAAGAATTTTCCTCGTAATCACCTGCTCGGTTCGGCGGTCAAGGTGGATGGCTCCTTTTCGCTCGACATGATCGTTCATGCCGGTGGGACGGTTGAGCCGCTAACTCCGCAAGCTGTTGCCGCCGGTCGCAACAAGCTCGATATTCCCGATATTGAGGGGATGAAGCGGCGGCTCGACGCCGTTTCGATGCCGAATTTCCTCGGCGTGATCGACACGGCGCTGGCCCAAAGCGGCCGCACGCGCAGTGACATCGGATACCTGAACATTCTGCATTTGAAACGCTCTTCGCATGCACATATTCTGCGCGAGCTGGGCCTGCGCGAGGACCAGAGCTATTACCTGAGCGACTATGGGCACGTCGGGCAGCAGGACCAGGCGATCTCGATCAAAAAGGGCTTGGAGACCGGCCGCCTGAAGGATGGCGATCTGATGGTGATGGTCGCCGCCGGGGTTGGCTACGGATGGGCGGCAAGTGTCGTGCAATGGGGGCTTGCGAAATAATATGTATGTAAACAACTGGCTGACACGGCGCGAGATGTTGACGCCGGACAAGGTGGCGCTGATCGACGCCACACATGGGAATCGCCGCATCACTTTTCGCGAATGGAACCGCGCGGTGAATCGAACGGCCAATTTCCTTCGCGACGGGTTGCGCGTGCAAAAAGGGGACCGGATTGCGGTGCTTGCGCGGAACAGCGTCGAGTATCTCGACCTCTGGTTTGCCTGCGGCAAGCTGGGCGCGATCATCCAGCTCTTGAACTGGCGCCTGACCGCGCATGAATTGACGGGGCTGCTGGCGGACGCGACGCCAAAGGTTTTTGTCTATAGCCGCGAGTTTATCAAGCAGACGGACGCGCTGCGCTCGAATGCGCCCAGCGTCCAGCACTGGGTCGCGCTGGACGATCCAGAACCGAGCGATGTCCACTTTGCGGATCGTGAGAGCTGCCCGGATGCCGAGCCTCCGGAAGTGGGCCTCGACTGGAATGACCCCTGGGCGATCTGCTATACGGGCGGGACAACCGGTTTGCCCAAGGGGGCGATTCTCACGCACCGGAGCATTACGGCCAATTCGGTCAACACGGTGATGAGCTGGGGCCTGACGCCAGAGGATGTATCGATCATTCAATTGCCCCTCTTTCATACCGGCGCCTTTAATGTTTTTACCGCGCCGCTGGTGCACATGGGCGGAACGTCGATCGTCTGTAGCGCGTTTGATGTGGACCAGACTTTTGACCTGATCCGCGATGAAGGGGTGACACTCTTTGTCGGCGTCCCGACCATGTATATCGTCATGCAGCAGCATGCGCGTTGGGCGACCGCCGACTTGTCCAGGCTAAAAATCTGTGGGAGCGGCGGCGCATCGTGCCCGCTGCCGGTCATCGAGAGATTCCGCGAGCGCGGCATTGATCTCTTTACCGGATACGGGCTGACCGAAGCGGGCCCGAACAATTTTTGGCTGCCGAAAGAGGCGCGGGCCGCCAAGCCCGGCTCGGTCGGGTCGCCGCTCATACATGTGGATGTCAAGATCGTGGACGACAAGGGGCAGGCGCTGGGGACAGAAGCGATTGGCGAGCTCTTGATCCGCGGGCCGCATGTGTGTGCGGGTTATTGGGGCAAGCCGGAAGAGACGGCCAAAGCGATTACGCCGGAAGGGTGGTTGCACACGGGCGACCTCGCGCGGCGCGATGCCGGCGGGCATTACTATATCGTCGGGCGCAACAAGGACATGATCAAGTCGGGCGGCGAGAATGTCTATCCGGCCGAGGTCGAGAGTGTCCTGCACGGACATCCCGCGGTGGCCGAGGCGGCGCTGATTGGCGTGCCGGATGCCAAGTGGGGCGAGGTCGGACGCGCGATCGTCGTCCGCAAGCCAGGTGCGAGCCTTGCCGAGCAAGAGCTGATCGCTTTTTGTCAAGAGCGGCTGGCCAAGTACAAGATCCCGAAATC
This sequence comes from Anaerolineae bacterium, assembly GCA_049694275.1. GTDB lineage: Bacteria > Chloroflexota > Anaerolineae > UBA4142 > SHND01 > JBAVQS01. The sequence continues at coordinate 15,450 of JBAVQS010000185.1, forward strand.
GGTCGTGTTCGTCAGCTCTCTGCCCAAGACGGCGGCCAGTAAGGTGGACAAGAAACTATTAACGGAGCAGTATGGGAGATAGTGGACAGGAGCCAGATGGCTCACTGACCACTGTTCACTTCCCACGGACCACTTTTTATGCCAACCATCAAATGCAACGGAATCAATCTCGCTTATGAAAGCAACGGCGCGGGCCACCCACTCGTATTGATCGGCGGGCTGGCTTATGGCGCCTGGCAGTGGCAGTGGCTTGTGCCCGAGCTCTCGCCCTATTATCAGGTCATTACTTTTGATAACCGGGGCGCGGATGGCTCGGACAAGCCGGAAGGCCCGTACACGACGCCGATGATGGCCGCCGACACGATCGGCCTGCTCGACGGGCTAGGCCTCCAGCGGGCGCACGTTATGGGTATTTCGCTCGGCGGGTTTATTGTGCAGCACGTCGCCATCGAGCGGCCCGACCTGGTAGACAAGCTCATTCTGGCGGCGACTAACTATGGCGGCCCGAATGCCATTCCGCCGCGACCGGAAGTATTAAAGGTGATGATGGACCGGAGCGGCGACCCGATCGAACTGCTCAAGCGCGGTTTTGCGCTGGCGACCGCGTCAGGGTATATCGACCGACATCCGGAGATGGGCGAGGAACTGTTGCGCTATCGCCTCACCAACCCGGTACCGCCGCCGCAGTATCAGGCGCAGGTAATGGCCGGGGCCGGGCACAACACGGAGGCGCGCGTCGGCGAGATCAAGGCGCCGACCCTTATTCTCTTTGGAGCCGAGGATAATGTCGTCAATCCGGAGAACGCCGAACTGCTGCGCCAGAAAATCCCGAACTCGCAGGTTACAATTCTCCCTGGGGTTGGGCATATGTCGGTGATCGAAGATCCCAAGCGGGTCGCACAGACGATTCGCGAGTTTCTAGGGTAGAGAATGCGAATGTAGAGACGTTGCGCCGTAACGTCTCTATGACAAAGATGAGGAGAAAAAAAGAATGTCCAGCATACCAACGCTGCCCGGGATTGAATCCCGGATAGTGGAAACGTCTCGTATCAAGACGCACGTCCTGTTCTCCGGTCGTGAGAATGCGACGCCCGTCCTCTTTTTGCACGGCAATGCGTCGTCGGCGACCTTTTGGGAAGAGATGATGTGCCGGCTCCCGGTCCAGTATCGCGGGGTTGCGCCGGACCTGCGCGGCTATGGTGATACCGAGGACAAATTGATCGACGCGACGCGCGGGTTTCAGGACTGGGTGGACGATCTGCTGGCGCTGACCCAGGCGCTTGGCATCAGCCGTTACCACGTGGTCGGGCACTCGATGGGCGGCGGCCTGGTCTGGAGCCTGGTGGGCGCGGATGCCGCGCACATCATTTCGGCCACGCTGGTCGATCCCTCTTCGCCGTATGGTTTTGGCGGCACCAAGGGATTGGACGGTGTGCCTTGCTATGACGATTTCGCCGGGTCGGGCGGCGGCGTGGTCAATCCCGATTTCCCGAAACTGATGGCGACCGGGGATCGCGGCAGCGATAACCCGCAGGCCTCCCCGCGCGTCGTCATGAACAGTTTTTATTGGAAGCCGCCCTTTAAACCGGCGCGCGAAGAGGAGCTCCTCTCGTCACTGTTGAGCGAAAAGGTCGGACCCGACAAGTATCCGGGTGATATGGTCCCTTCCACAAACTGGCCGTTTGTCGCGCCTGGCAAGCTGGGGCCCGTCAATGCCTTTTCGCCCAAATATGCGGGGGACACAGTAAAGCATTTTCTCGACATCTCCGCTAAACCGCCGGTCCTGTGGGTGCGCGGTTCGGACGATCAGATCGTCTCGGACAATTCACTTTTCGACATGGGGACACTGGGCAAGCTCGGTTTTGTCCCCGGCTGGCCGGGTGACGACGTCTTTCCGCCCCAGCCGATGGTCGGCCAGACGCGCGCGGTGCTCGACAAGTATGCGGCGAACGGCGGCCAGTATTGGGAAAAGGTGATTGCGGATACTGGGCACTCGCCCTTTGTCGAAAAGCCGGACGAATTCGCCGCGCTCCTGATTGAGCATTTGGCAGCCAGCCCCAAGTAGGGGGCGTGCCGGTGGCTTGTTCTGTGGATCGTGTTTGAATGTCAGGGCACCCCCTCGTGCTTGCCCTATATATCGGTTGCATAAGGACCTGCCAGACTCACCTGGTAGGTCCGTTGTAGTTTGGTGGGGGTTTCCGGGTAGGCGTGGGGGATGCCTTCCCAGAGCCCTGCGACTAGTCTGGAAAGGGTTGACTCATCCGCTTCTCGGTGCTATGATATGCCCCGGCGTGAATAAGGAGGTTGATGTCATGCGCACTGCACGTTTTTGGCTTGTATTCCTTGCTCTCTGCGTCGTATTCATTATCGGGTTTGCTCCCTCTCCGGTACATGCAGATGGGTTATCGATCTACCCACCGTTCGGCGTGCCCGGAACCGCTTTTCAGATTCAGGGGAGTGGGTTCGCGGCGAATGAGAGCGTTGCCCTCTGGCTTCAGTACCCGGATGGTCACACCCTCAACGCAGCCACGGTCAATGCGGACGGGAGTGGGTCTGCCGCTTTTGTGCTCGCTACAAACGCGAGTTACCCCTGGGGCTCGTATGTGGTCCTTGCGCATGGGCAATCGAGCGGCAGCAACGTCTGGGGCCGACTCACCCTGGGAAGCTCGGGCGGCGGAACGGTCATTACGGGCAGCACTTCTTGCCAGAATGGTAGCTTTATCGTTCCTGGCTTTATTGCCGGTGAGACCGTACTGGTCATGGCCCAACTCCCCAATGGGAGCGTGATGCCAACAACCGTTTCGGCGGATGGGAGTGGAACGATCAGTTTTGCGCTCCCGCTTCAGACTGGGTTGCCTACCGGTACTTATGTGATTAGCACGCAGGGATTGGTCAGCAATCACCAGACTCGGGACCAGCTCTCTTTTGATGGGTCGACCTTGACTGGCAATAATTGTTCCGTCACGCTCAACACTGCCATCTCCGGCGGGTATGTGCCTGCCTTGATTCCGAAAAATATTGTCGAGTATCGCGGCCCAGGTGTTTATTTGGGAACAGACCCCGGCCAGCTCAATTACTTTGATTGCAATTGGAAATGGCGGCCGATGGGGGGGATCATCTACTTTCTCGTGTTAGGCTTCCACCCTTATGAAAAGGTGGATGTATCCTATGAGATTCTCCTCGTCCAGGGGCGTACCTATTACACGACCCTCAACGCCGATCAATACGGCAACGTCGTATTTGCATTTAACAGTATCGGGAAAACGTGGGGACATTATCACTGGTGGTTCACGGGACAGAGCGCAAGCTACTGCGGCCACTACGACTCCCCGCCAATGCCCTGAAAATGATACGGTTTGATGGTTGGCGGAGTCCGAACAATCTGTGAAGCATAGACTCCCTTACGCCGCGGCGGTCATCATCACCCTCGCGGCGTTTTTGTTGCGCGTGCCCGGCCTGGCCGCAGTTCCACCCGGGTTGTTCTATGACGAGGCGGTCAACGGCCTGGATATTCTCCGCATACTGCACGGGCAGCAATTTCCGATTTTCTTTGAAGCGAACGCCGGGCGCGAGCCGCTGTTTATCTATGCGCAGTCGCTCGCGGTCCTCTTGTTGGGTGACCGGATTTTCTCCTTGCGGATCGTCGCGGCGTTTGCAGGGGTGCTCACGGTCCCAATCCTGTTTCGACTGGGAGCGGCGTTCAGCGCCGAGCGGAAACGTTCGATTGGTATTGCCCTGCTCACCGCAGCCGGCCTGGCGACATGTTACTGGCATCTGAATTGGAGCCGGATCGGCCTGCGGATTATTCTCCTCCCGCTGTTTGCTGCACTGACGCTGTACCTGTTCTGGCGTGCGCGGACGGGCGGTAGAACGCGTGATTGGATCGCCGCTGGCGCATTTCTGGGGCTGAGCCAGTACACTTACCTCGCGGCTCGCTTTCTGCCTGTCGTTTATCTATTGTTTTTTGTCACCGAGCTACTGGACCGGCCGGGCCGCCTGTGGCTGTGGCTGCGGCCGCGTGCATTGCTCTTCCTGGTTGCGCTGGTCATTTATGCGCCGCTCGGCTTGTATTTCTTGTCCGAACCCGGCGCGTTCATTGGCCGGGCGCAAGACGTCGCGCTGAATGTCAGTACCGATCTCGCCAGTAATCTGGGGCGAGTGGCGGGAATGTTCTTTGTGCGCGGCGATCTCGAATGGCGTCACAACCTGGCCGGTCGCCCGGCGCTCGATTGGATCACGGTATTTCCGTTCCTTGCCGGCGTGGTGGTTGCACTCATCCGGGTTAGAAAGCCGGCGGTGCGCCTGGTCTGGATTTGGCTGCTTGTCATGCTGCTCCCCAGCATCCTCTCGGCCGGCGCACCCGATTTTGCACGGGCCATCGGGGCACTCCCTGCCGTCTATATCCTGATTGCCTGGGGCTGGAATGCGCTGTTGGAGGTCGTCGGCCGTCTGGTCCCCCGTGTGCGGTCCCTTGCGCTCCCGGCTGCGTTGGGGTTGGCGTTGATTGGGAGCGGGCTCATCACGGCACAGGATTATTTTGGACGCTGGGCGAACGCGCCGCAGACCTTGAAGGACTTTGAAAGCGGAATGACCGATCTCGCGGATTGGTTGAACCGGACGCCCGGGCCGGTCTATATCCCGTTGGAGCTGTACGCCCACCCGACAGTCCAATTTCTGACCGCCCCGCGCTTTCAGATAGCCTCATTTTCCAGAGCGGATGCCACACTTGTACAGGCTGGTGGACAGGTCGTGGCGCCGGATTTAAAGAACACAAGTGGCGCGTTCGTACTGCTGGGGGCGGGCCAGGCCGTGCTGTTGAATCCGACTGCGCTCCCATCGGTGATCTCCAACGCAACAGTGCCGGCAAGAGGCGGCTCGGTCGCAGCCGTGGGGCCGGTGACGGGGGATGCTTTTGGCGTCTTGCAGCCGGTCCAGATGGTATCCATGCCCGCTCGTTTTGAGAATCATTTGACCCTGTTGGGTTATAATCTGAAGCGAGTCGCGTCCAGGCTGGATGTGACTCTTTACTGGCAGAGCGAGGCGCTACAAAGACACGAGGCGCGCGTGTTTGTTCACTTGCTGGATGACAGCGGCGCGGTGATTGCCCAGGCGGACGATCCGCTGACCGGCGGCGTTTCTCCGCTCGATTGGCCGCTCAATCAGGTCATGCCCGATCGTCACGTGCTTGACCTGAAAGACGGGGTTGGGACCGTCCATCCCCGGTTGGAGATCGGTCTGATCGGGTTGTTTGATACAGACCGGATCAACGTCGCACTGGGCGACAACTCGACCGACGACCATGTGATCATCGGCCCTGTGGACCTGCCCTAGCGCAGAGCTTTACTCTCATGGATATTTCCGTCATTATCCCGGTTTATAACGGTGGGCGCACGCTGCCGCAGGTGCTCGATGCGCTCGGCTCAGCTCGGCCTGCGCCCGGCGAAATTATTGTCGTAGACGATGGCTCGACAGATGATTCGGCCGAGCAGGCGCGGCAGCGAGGATGCCGCGTCATTCGCCTGCCGCAAAATATCGGCGCGGCGGCGGCCAAGAACCGCGGCGCGGCGGCGGCGCAGGGCGCGATCCTGTTCTTTACTGATTCGGACATTGTGGTTCCTTTCGGCATTTTCGCGGGTCTCGCGCACGCATTCAGTGACCGGGAGGTGGACGGTGTGGTTGGTGTCCTTGACCGGAACATCCCGACCGCCGATTTTCCGAGCCAGTTCAAGAATCTCTGGATGAACTATACCTATACACGGTTTGCGAGCGGCGGGAATATTGGCCTTTTCTATACGAGCGTCGCCGCGATGCGCCGCGACTGTTTTCTGGCCACAGGGGGGTTCGACGAAAACTATCGGGGGTCGAGCATTGCCGAAGATACAGAGTTCGGGCAGCGGGTCTGGGCGCAGGGTACGCGCATCCGGCTCGATCCCGCGCTTGCCGTCGTGCACCTCAAGCGGTACACGCTGCAGAGTGTCCTGCGTGAGGATTTCCGCCGCGCCCGCGCGTTGATGTTGATGCGCCTGCGCAAATGGGGCCGCCCCTTTTTCACCAGCGTCCCCGTGTCTTATCAGCTTTCTGTCCCTGCCGTCTATCTCGCTGCCGCCGCGCTCGTGCTCACCCCGCTCTATCCTCTTTTTGCCGTCGGGGCGCTGCTGGCGCTCGGGATGTCCTGTTTGCTGAATGCCGGCCTGGTCCGCTTGATCTATCGCGCGCGGGGCTGGCGGATGGCGCTCGGCGCGCTGCTCTTGCTCCCGGTCGATTCATTTGTCGCCGGTGGGGGGATGCTGGCGGCAAGTATCGAGTTCCTGCGCGGGGTCCGGTATTAGTCTTTCCCCGTCGCAATGCTCGGGCCACGTTATGATTGGATTTTAGCAAGAACCTGGAGGTTGAATTTGCCGATTGCACTGCCGGATTCGGATGCCGTTTTGTCCACTTCTCAGAACGTCCGGAGCCGTTTAAATTGTCTGGACAAGCTTGCACTGATCCGGTTCGTCCCGGTCATTGCGGCTGCAGTGATGTTTGTGCATGCGTTCGCTCTGCGTTATACGCCGGACGATGCCTATATCTCGTTTCGTTACATGCTCAACCTGGCGCGCGGGCTTGGCCCGGTGTTCAACGCGGGCCAGCAGGTGGAAGGGTATACCTCGCCCCTCTGGATTTTCCTGCTGGGTGGGTTACATGCGATCGGGCTGCCCATTGAGTCGACTGCGCTGATTCTCTCGCTCGCCGGCGGAGTCCTGGCGGTTTGGCTGCTGCCGCGTCTCTCGCACGCACTCGGCTATGAGTTACATGGATTGGATGCGTTCCTCCTGGCCTGTAACACCAGCTTTGCCGTTTGGGCGGGGGCGTCGATGGAGATGGTGGTCTTTGCTTTTGTGCTGGTAGCGGCAATGCTCGTCCTATTTGCCGGCAAGCGGCGCTGGCTCGCCGGTCTCATTTTTGCCACGCTTGTCCTGGTGCGACCGGAAGGATTGCTGATCGGCGGGCTGGCGGTGCTCTATATGGCCTGGCCGGTGCTGCGTCGCGAGCCGCGCGCCTGGCGCGCCGCCCTGACGTTTACGTTCGCCTTTGCCGTCCCGGTCCTCACGCATCTCATCTGGCGGCTGGCCTATTATGGGTATCCACTGCCCAACACCTTTTACGTCAAGGTCGGTTTTACGCTGGCCCAGGTGATCCGGGGAATCGGGTATGTCGGCGAGGCGGGCTGGCAGTATTTGATCCCGCTTGTGCTCCCTTTGCTTTTGGGACTGCTGACCCGGCCATTGGACCGCAAACGTGTGTACGCGGAGGTCGTGTTAGTCTCTTATGTCGCGTATGTGGCCCTGGTCGGCGGAGATTGGATGGTGAGCAATCGCTTGTTCGTCCCGATCATGCCGCTCATTACCCTGTTTGCGGCGGTGGGGTCTGTGCGGCTGTTCAAGTGGGTGCGCCCGCGACTGGGTACGCGCCGATCGCTGGCGACGGCGCTTGCCTGCGCAGGCGTGGCCGCAGTGCTGGCGCTCGACCTCGCGCCGTCGTTCACGGTGAACACGCACCAGGACTATACCGATTCGGGCAAGCCGATTGCCGAGTGGCTGAACGCGCACTGCCCGACCAACCTGCGGGTGGCGGTGTATGCGGCGGGCACGCTTCCCTATTATGCGCCGAATTTTCCGATTGTGGATATGTTTGGACTGGCCGATACGACCATCGCCCATCTCGACATTCCGACGATGGGGCAGGGGACGTGGGCTGGGCATGAGAAATTCTCGGTCGATGCAGTGATGCGGCAGAACCCGAATATTTTCGTCCTGGATGCAAACGCGACCGACAAGGCGATTGCGACGATGGACGATTGGAGGATGGTCGAGCCCCGGCAGTTGACCGAACAATTCCTGGACCGCGCGAATTTTTGGTCCGATCATTCGATTCAGACCGCGCCGCTGCCGAATGGCAAGCATTTCAACCTGATCGTGCTCGATCCTTACCCCTGTAGCTAGCGGCGGCCCACCCCCACCCTAACCCTCCCCCGCCGAGCGGGAGAGGGGATCAGGTACCCTATCCCCCCGCGGGGTGAGAATCTGGCTCCCCTTCTCCTGCTCAGCGGGGGAAGGGGCTGGGGGATGGGGGTGAGCCGGGGTTTGCCCGCTGGACAAAACTGTATTAGTGACTAGAATGATTCAAGGTTTCTATAGTTTTCGTCGCCGCCAATGCCGGCAGGCTACGCTGCGCCCGAGTGCAAGGATTGCCATGCGCTCGGGCGCCAATCTCACGAAGGGATTTGAAACCGTCACGGAGGCGTCATGAGTAAGCTCGATTATCTAAAGTTTGCACCGCGTGTCCTATCCAAAAAAGGGGCGTCCCCCCTCTACTTTGTGCTCTTTATTACCAAGAATTGTAACGCCCGCTG
>JBAVQS010000186.1:0-27281 GCA_049694275.1 Anaerolineae bacterium
TGGTGAGCACGGGCAAGGGGGCCGAAAGCGGAGTGCTGATTCGGAGCGGCGAGGCGCTCGAAACCGCGCACAAGCTGAATGCGATCATCCTGGACAAGACCGGGACGCTGACGCAGGGCAAGCCCAAAGTAACGGACATCGAGCCAAATTCCGAATCGGGAACCCAGCCGACCCTGACGGGCAGGCCGGGGAATTTAGAATTCTTACGGCTGGTGGCGGCCGCCGAGATGTTGAGCGAGCATCCGCTCGCGCAGGCGATTGTGCAAGCCGCGAATGATGCGGGGCTGACCATGCCCCCCGCCCGGAACTTTGCCTCTTTGACGGGGCACGGGGTGCGAGCCCAAGTGGACGGGCACGAGGTGATTATCGGCAATAGCAGGCTGATGGTCGATCAGCACATCCGACTGAACGGGCTGGACAACCGGGCGGAAGACCTGGCGGATGAAGGCAAGACGACGATGTTCGCGGCGATTGACGGCAAGGCGGCAGGGCTAATTGCAGTGGCCGATGTGCTCAAGCCTGAATCGCGCGAGGCGGTCGAGACGCTCCAAAAGATGGGCATCGACGTTTACATGCTGACCGGTGATAACGAACGCACGGCGGCGGCAATTGCGCAGCAGGTGGGAATTACCCATTACTTTGCCGAAGTGCTGCCCGAGCAAAAAGAGCAAAAGGTACGCGAGCTGCAGGCGCAGGGCAAAGTAGTGGCGATGGTCGGCGATGGAATCAACGACGCGCCGGCGCTCGCCCAGGCGAACGTGGGAATCGCACTCGGCACCGGTACCGACGTGGCGATGGAAGCGGCAGACATTACGCTCATGCGGGGCGACCTGCGCGGGGTGGTGACGGCCATTCAGCTCTCGCGCGCAACAATCCGCACCATCTATGGCAACTATTTTTGGGCATTCTTTTACAACATCGCAGGAATTCCGTTAGCGGCCGGAGCGCTCTATCCCCTCTGGGGGATTCTGCTCAATCCCATTTTTGCGGCGGCGGCGATGGCATTCTCGAGCATCTTTGTCGTGACCAATAGCTTGCGACTGCGGAATTTTAGAAAGACCTAACTCGCTATTCCCCCTTCCTACAAGTAAAGGGGAATAGCGGGCCAAGTCCAAGCGCAAAATGCCAATGAAACAGGATAGGTCATTTGTCCCATTCTGATCGTCTTGATGGCCGTCATCCATATGGAGTTCATTTGACATGGCCTCGTTAATGGGTAAACTAGCGGGCATTGTCGCCCAGCCCGGCGGCTCAGCAAGCGGTATCGTCGACTGCCATCGCGTTCCATGTTGTTCCACAGGTCCGTCTCCGTTTGACTCTATACCAAGGAAGTCCTATCCGTATGCAAAAATACTGGCGCGAAGTCTATCTCTCCGTGATGATGGTAATTTCGCTCTCGATTCTGGTCGCCTCGGCGGTCAGTCTCAGCGACCTGGCAGGTCTCTCCACAGCGGCAGTCGGCGTCTTTGTTGGCGTCCTCGGCGTTGGGATGTACGACTCTTGGTACGAGTCGCTCGCCAAGGCCAACAACAAAATCAAGATCAAGCGGTAAGCTCTTCTATTTTCCATAGAACCGCGCGAGCGCATCTGCCCTCTCCAGCCTGGGTGATGTGTTCGCGCGGTTCTGACGTTCTTTCCCCCTTTTCGTTAGGTCGGGTTTATAATCCCATCATGAAACCGGTGGATCGCATCGGGTTCCGCAATTGGCGAAGCTGGGTGACGGCCGGCGCACAGGGGCGCGTCCTGGAAATCGGCGCCGGGACCGGCTTGAACTTTGCATACTATACGCGTGGCACACAGGTATTCGCCTTTGACCCCGATACATCGATGTTGAGCGAGGGGCTCTCCACCGCGACCGCCGGAGCTGTTATTACCCTCACCCAGGCGCGGGCAGAGGAACTGCCTTTCCCCGATGAATCCTTTGACGCCGCCACCGGCACCCTCGTCTTTTGCACAATTCCCGATCCGGCGCGAGCGCTGGCCGAGGTGCGCCGGGTGCTCAGGCCAGGGGCGCCGCTGCGACTGGTGGAACATGTACGGGGCAAGAATCCGCTCGTCGGTGGAGTGATGGACGCGATGACACCGCTGTGGAAAAGGATCGCCGGCGGCTGTCACTTGAACCGGGACACAGCCCAGGCCGTGGCCGCGGCAGGGTTCCAGGTCGATCGAGTGCAAAAGAGATGGGGTGGTCTCTTAATCGGGATTGAGGCGCACAAATAGCTTGCGGACGGAAAGTGTCTCAAAACAGGGTCCTCATGTGGACATGTTCCTGCGAGACGTTGGGTTGAAACGTCTCGACAAATTCAATTCTTGAGGAGGCGTTATGAACGAAAAGCAAGTACACAAAGACCCCGTGTGCGGGATGGATGTACGCGAGGGGCCCAAGGCCATCACGTACGATTACAAGGGGCAAACCTATTATTTTTGCAGCCCCGGATGCAAGCGCACATTTGAAAAGGACCCGGAAAAGGTCCTCCAGGAAGGACCCGCGGGCCACATGTAGGGCCAAAAGCGAGACCCGGATGGTTCCAAACCACTTCGGGTCTCGTTTTTTCACAAAATAATTGACATTTGTTCTGACTTGTTATATCATTCACGAATGACCGGGGGAACCTGACGGAGGGCTGGTCAGACCCTGGTTACTGGTACGTGCATTCATCTGTTTAGGGAGTGGCGGTTAATGCCCGGTGATTATTTTCCCCTGCTCGTGATGCTCGTCGTTTCGACGGTTTTTGCCGCAATTGCATTGGCCGTCTCGGCGTTGGCCGGTCCCCACCGGCCCACTGCCATTAAATCTCAGACCTACGAGTCAGGCATGCCGATTATTGGCACCGCCCGGCAGCGAGTCTGGATTCGTTATTACCTCGTCGCCGTGCTTTTTATCCTCTTTGATATCGAGATTATTTTCTTTTACCCCTGGGCTGTCGTTTTCAAGCAACTCATGCTATTCGGGCTGATTGAGATGGTCGTGTTTATCGCGGTCCTGCTCGTCGGTTATATCTATATCTGGAAAAAGGGCGGGTTTGACTGGCAATAGCCAGTTGCAGACAAGTCACAGGGGATAAGGTAGAGTGGAGATGCTTTCAGACGCGGCAAAAAAAGAAATAAAGCGGTTGATGGCGCAATACCCCGATACACGGTCGGCGCTCATGCCCGCCCTGTATATCGCACAGAACGAGTACGGTTGGCTGCCGCAAGAAGCGTTGGACCAGGTCGGGGAGCTCATGGGGCTGACCGCGACGCAAGTCGGCTCGGTCGCCAGCTTTTACGGCATGTATTACGTGCGACCGGTGGGGAAGCATGTCATCGATTTCTGCACCGACATGCCCTGCGGACTGGTCGGCGCAGACAAGGTCTATGTGCGGCTGCGTGAACGCCTGGGCCTTGGCCCCGGCGAAGAGACGACGGCGGATGGTGAGATTACGCTACGCCCCGCCATGTGCCTGGGAGGATGTCACCGGGCTCCCATCCTGTTGCTCGACAATCAAGAACAGCTTGACAATCTGACCGATGCACAGCTTGATCAATTGATTGAACGGCTGCGAGTACCTGCTCCAGCCGCCCCCTCCAAGCAACCATGAACCTTTTTGGACTCAATATTGACCCCGTGCTCGTCGACCTGGTGGTCATCATCATCAAGAGCGTCGTGCTGATCGTCGCCCTGTTGACGATCTTTGCGTATGTCCAGTTAGTCGAGCGGCGTGTGATTGCGCGCATCCAGGTGCGCATCGGCCCCAACCGGACCGGGCCCTTCGGGTTGCTCCAGCCAGTGGCAGACGCTATCAAAGCGATTTTCAAAGAAGAGGTGGTGCCCGCAGGCGCGGACCGGCTGCTCTTTATTATTGCACCCGGTCTTTCTGTTGTGACCGCCCTGATCGCCTTTGCCGTCATTCCCCTGGGTCCCCCGATTGACATTAATGGCTACAAACTGACACTCTACATCGCGGATGTGAACATCGCCGTCCTGTATGTGCTGGCGATTGGGTCCCTGAGCGTCTATGGCATTGTGCTCGCGGGCTGGAGCTCGAACAACAAGTATGCGCTCCTGGGCGCGCTCCGGTCTGCCGCGCAACTGGTTTCCTACGAGATTTCGCTCGGCCTGGCGCTCGTCGGCGTGCTCATGCTCTCCGGCTCGCTCAGCTTGACCCAAATTATCAATTATCAGGATGGGACCTGGCTGGGCGTGATTCCTCGGTGGAACATCTTTATTCAGCCGATTGGCTTTATCATCTATTTCATCGGCGCCATGGCCGAAACCAATCGCCTGCCGTTCGACCTGCCGGAAGCGGAAACCGAGCTCATCGCCGGCTACCACATCGAATACTCGTCCATCAAGTTTGCCTTCTTTTTTATGGCCGAGTATATCAACATTATCACGGTGAGCGCGATTGCGGCCACCCTCTTCCTGGGCGGATACCTGGCGCCGTTCGGCATTTTGCCGGGCCCATGGTGGCTCGTCATCAAGATTGCCCTCCTGATCTTTGTCTTTATGTGGATTCGCGGCACCTTCCCGCGCTTACGGTATGACCAGTTGATGAACCTGGGCTGGAAGGTAATGCTGCCGCTGGCGCTACTGAACATTTTGATCACGGCGGGGGAAATTCTCATCCCATCGTTGACCACGGTGGCGTCGCGCTAACCCAGGACCAAAGGTATGTGCAAATTGGGAGGCAACTAGCGATGTTAGCCGAATTGGAACCGTTGTGCGTCGAATTGTCTCGAAATCGTGAATATCTTGACCGGGTCGTTGGCCAATTGACCGAGCAAGAACTCGCAAAACCGCCGCGCGAGGGCGAGTATTCGGGCCGACAGACGCTCGCGCACCTGGCCGGCGCCGAGCGCGGCATGACCGCGCTGATGCGGCGGATGGCATCCGGCGAGCAACCACGACTCAAGGCGGACTATAACAACGACTATTATAACGCCCGCCAGCAGGAGAAACGCGCCAACATGACGGTGGCACAACTGCAGGCCGAACTGGACGAGAGCCGCAAGGATTTGCTCGCTTTTATCGAGACGCTCCGGCCAGAAGACCTGGACAAGCAGGGGGACCATCCTTTGTACCGCGATACGAACGTGCGGCAGGTATTGCAAATCCTACAAAAGCACGAGCGTGACCATGCGCAAGAGATGGATGCCTGGGCGCAGCAGTTGGTTGCGGCGAGAGCCGCCTAGACCGAAAACGAGGAAAATAGAGACGTATGAGTGACCTGGGTATGCCTCTGGTCTTTTATGTATTCGCCGCCCTGGCGGTGCTGGGCGCGGTCGGGGTAATTACTCTGCGCAGTCCGGTCCATTGCGCCCTGTCGTTGGCGATTGTCTTTGTCTCGCTGGCAGTCATGTATGTTTTGCTGAGTGCGCCCTTTATTGCAGCCGCGCAGATCATGATCTATGCAGGCGCCATTCTGGTTTTGTTCCTGTTTGTCATCATGGTGCTGAACCCACGGCTCGAGATCGGCGAAGGGGCGCTGCCCGGTCAGCAGATTGCAGCCGGCCTGGTGGGCCTCGCGCTGGTGTTGGTGGTGGGTTTTGCGATCTTGAGCGGACGGCTCGCGCCTACCCTCGGCGAATACACGCCTCAAAAGATTGCAGAGCTGGGACATACTCAGATTATTGGCGGACTTCTTTTTACCGATTTTCTGCTGCCCTTTGAAATTACATCACTCCTGTTGCTCGTCGCCGTCGTCGGCGTGATCTCGATGGCTAAGGGACAGGAAAAAGGTTAGCAAGATGCTGACGGTTAATCATTTTACAATTCTTGCAGCCATTCTGTTTGCGCTCGGCACGATCGGCGTTCTCGTCCGCCGCAACCCGCTCGTCATGTTCATGGGGGTCGAGCTGATGCTCAACGCCGTCAACCTGACTTTTGTCGCGTTTTCGCGCTATCTTCAGAACATGGATGGCCAGGTCATTGTTTTTATTGTTCTGACGGTAGCCGCGGCCGAGGTGGCGGTTGGATTGGCGCTGATTGTCGCCATCTTCCGAACCCGCGCGAACGTGGATGTGGATGAAATCGACAGTTTGAAAGGCTAGGCAGATCGCACGTCGCACAGGATAGGCGTTCGCGGAAACCTGCCACTTGCGACTTGAGACCTGCTACCTGTAACCGGTGACATGAATCTTCTCTGGCTTATCCCGGCACTCCCGCTCTTTGGCGCGATATTCAATGCGCTAATTGGGCGCAAGCTCCCCCGACCGGTCGTCGCGCTGGTCGCGGTCGGCTCGATTACGGCAGCATTTGTGGTCGGCCTCGTGGCGGTCATGACGCTGACGAGTTTGCCAGCCGACGCGCGCGTCATCCATCAGACGCTCTATTCCTGGATCTCTGCCGGCAAGTTCAGCGTCGATGCCAGCCTGATGCTCGACCCGCTGTCGGCGGTCATGATCCTCGTCGTGAGCGGCGTGGGCGCGCTCATTCACCTCTATTCCGTTGGATATATGGCGGAGGATGAGGGGTTCGCCCGCTTTTTCACTTATCTGAACCTGTTCGCCTTTTCTATGCTCCTGCTCGTCCTGGCTGACAACTATTTGCTTCTCTATGTCGGGTGGGAACTGGTTGGCCTCTGCTCGTACCTGCTGATCGGGTTCTGGTTTACGCGCGATGCGGCGCGGACGGCGGCGGTCAAGGCGTTTGTCACCAATCGCGTGGGCGACCTGGGATTCGCACTCGGCATTATCCTGATGTGGACGGCGCTGGGAACTCTGAACTATACGGATGTGTTCGCCAAGGCCCCGCAGGTATTCCAGGCGGGCGCACCGATCGTGACGGCTATCACACTTCTCCTGTTTGTGGGAGCAACCGGCAAATCGGCGCAGATTCCGCTCTATGTCTGGCTCCCGGACGCGATGGAAGGTCCGACTCCGGTGAGCGCGCTCATTCATGCGGCGACCATGGTGACGGCAGGCGTCTATATGGTGGCTCGCTCGCACGTACTCTTTTCCCTCGCGCCGATCAGTCTGGAGATTGTGATGATTATCGGCGCCCTGACGGCGTTCTTTGCGGCGACGATTGCCCTCGTCCAGACTGATCTCAAGCGCCTGCTGGCATATTCGACGATCTCACAGTTGGGTTATATGTTTGTCGGGCTTGGCGTGGGGGCGTTCGGCGCGGGAATCGCGCACCTGATGACACACGCCTTTTTCAAGGCGCTGTTGTTCCTCGGGGCCGGCAGCGTCATGCACGCCATGAGCAATATCATCGACATGCGACGCCTGGGTGGTCTGCGCCGAATCATGCCGGCGACGTTCGTGACCTTTTTCATCGGGTCGCTCGCCCTAGCCGGGTTCCCGGGCCTCTCTGGTTTCTTTAGCAAAGACGAGATTCTGACCAGCGCGTTCGCCTCGGGCAATTACTTTGCCTGGGCGCTTGCCCTGCTGACCGCCGGATTGACCGCGTTCTATATCTTTCGCGGCGTCTTTATGACCTTTTTCGGCGCCCCGCGCTGGCAAGCGAATGGGCACGGCGTGAGCGAGACGCAGCACGGCAGCGAATCGCACGATGCACACGCCATTCATCCGCACGAGTCGCCTTCCGTCATGACACTCCCGCTGATGCTCCTGGCAGTTCTCTCGGCCATCGGCGGTTATGTGGTGCTCCCCGCAGTATTGGGGGCAAACTGGTTCAGCCAGTTCCTCGAACCGGTATTTGGAGCGAATGAAGCAACCGTTGCGCCAAACACCGAATGGCTCTTGATCAGCCTCTCGACCCTGGCAAGCGTGCTGGGCATATTCTTTGCCTACTGGTTCTATATTCGTGACACGAGTATCCCGGTTTTCTTTGGGCAGGCATATCACGGGTTTTACAACCTGCTGGTCAACAAATATTACATCGACCAGATCTATGATACCCTCTTTGCACGTTCGGGCCGCTGGCTGGCGAACATATTCTGGCAGGTTGTCGACAAGGGAATCATCGACGGCGCAGCAGAGGGACTTGGCAACCTGTTCCGTAATATCGGGCGCGGCCTGCGAGGACTCGAGACCGGCTATGCGCGGCGTTATGCGCTGGCGATGCTGATTGGCATTGTGATTGTGATCGGCGTGCTGGTCATCCGTTAAGCACAGGAATTGATATGGGCTTGATCTCTATTCTCATCGTTCTGCCACTTGTCGCCGCGGTCATTCTTGCGCTCTTGCCGCAGGGGAATGACCGATTGACCAAGTGGGTTGCGCTCCTCGCGGCGGTGGCCGAGTTTGGAGTATCGCTCTTCCTGCTGGCAGCTTTCAACACCGGCTCGGATACCATGCAGTTTACCGAGCAGTATCGCTGGATCGACGTTCAGCAGTTTCACATCTCGTACCACGTTGGCGTGGACGGACTGAGCATCTGGCTGGTTATGCTCACCACGTTTTTGATGATCATTGCCGTCGGCGCGTCCTGGAACTATATCAAGGACCGGCTCAAAGAATATTACATCTTTTTCCTGGTGCTCGAAGCCGCCATGCTCGGCGTGTTCGTCTCGCTTGACCTGTTCCTGTTCTATGTGTTTTGGGAGTTTACCCTGATCCCAATGGCATTCATTATCGGCATTTGGGGACACGAGCGGCGGGTCTATGCGGCGATCAAGTTCATCCTCTTTACGATGACCGGTTCGCTGCTCATGCTGATCGCTATCATCTGGCTTGCGTTCTCTCATACCCCGGCGACCTTTGATTGGCTCGAACTGCGCGGGACGCCCCTCGCCGCCAACATCGAGCCATGGCTTTTTGCAGCGTTTGCGCTGGCGTTCGCCATCAAGGTGCCAATGTGGCCGCTGCACACCTGGCTACCGGATGCGCACGTCCAGGCGCCTACTGCCGGCTCGATCATCCTGGCGGGCGTCCTGCTCAAGCTGGGCGCTTATGGGTTCATCCGTTTTAACCTGACACTGTTCCCCAACGCGGCGCACCAGTTTGCGCCGGTCATGATGATCCTGGCGATTATCGGGATTATTTATGGAGCGGCGGTCGCAGCGGTTCAGAAGGATTTAAAAAGCCTGGTCGCCTATTCCTCCGTCTCGCACATGGGCTTTATCGTTCTCGGCATCTTTGCCGCGAGCATTACGGCGGCGAACGGCGCCGTTGCGGTGGGCATTACAGCGGCGAGCGGCGCCGTGATGCAGATGGTGAACCACGGCCTCTCGACCGGCGCCCTGTTCTTGATTGTTGGAATGATCGACGAACGACGGCATACCCGACTGATTGCCGAGTTTGGCGGGCTCGCCAAGGTCATGCCGTTCCTGGCCGCTTTTTTCCTGATCGTCATGCTCTCGTCTATGGGCTTGCCGGGACTAAACGGTTTTGTCGGCGAATTCCTGATTCTGCTGGGGACATGGAGCGCGAACCCGCTCTATGCCATTTTTGCGGCGACCGGAATGGTTCTTGCCGCGATCTATTTGCTGTGGATGTACCAGCGTGTCATGCAAGGACAGGTAACGAACGAAAAGAACAGCAAGCTGCCCGACCTCTCATCACGCGAACTCGCCCTGCTGGTCGTGCTGGTCGTGTTGATTGTCGTTCTGGGTGTTTACCCACGCCTGGTCCTGGACCCGATGCAGGCATCCCTTTTAAACCTTTTGTCATTATCTAAATCTGCAGCAGGACTGATTCAATGAAACGCGATGAGGCCATCGTCAAGCTGCGCGCAGCCCGCCGGGTGCTGTTTGATTCGCTCGCCGGTGTGAGCGACGAAGAGTTGACACGCCCCAATGCAGTCGCCACCTGGAGCATTCAGGACCTCCTCGGCCACATCGCAGCCTGGGACGAGGAGACGCTGCGCACCGTCCAGGCATTTAGCATGCAGGCAACGCCGTTATATTCTTACACCATTTCAGACCGGAACGACTTTGCCGCATGGAATGCCGAGCAGTCCCAGTTGCGCCAGAATCGTTCTCTGCAACAGATTCGATGGGAATTGGACAATGCGCGTCGCGATCTCATCCAGGTGATCGAAGGCCTGACCGACCAGGTGCTCATGCGCTCCAAGGTGACGCCCTGGGGTCGGATGAAAACCGGGTTCGAGGTGCTCCAGGATGCAGCCGAGCACGACCTGGAGCATGCGCGCGATGTCCAGAGCTGGCGAAAAAAGCGCGACCGCTGGGCCCGGGCGCGACAAAAGTACATGACCAAGCGACGCGAAACCAAGAAAAAGAGTCCAGGCGAATCCAAGACTGACTAGTGCCTATGCCTCCTGTAAACTTGCCTACAATCAATCTTCTGTCCCTCACACCAGTACTCGTCATGGCGCTGACGGTGATCGTCGTGATGCTGGCAGACCTGGTGATCCCGGCCCGAAGCAAGAACGGGCTGGCGCTCATCGGACTGGCTGGCCTCGCGGCAGCAGCCTTGAGCGCGGTCGCCATCTGGAACACAAACCAGTCCGCATTCAATAATGGGGTCCTGGCAGATAACTATGGACTGTTTCTCTCCCTAGTTATTCTGCTCGCGGCTGCTATTGCCATCCTGCTCTCACTCAATTTCGTGCAGGTACGCGGGCTCCAGATCGGCGAGTATCTGGCCCTGATGCTGGCCTCCGTCAGCGGCATGTGCCTGATGACCGTCGGAAATGACCTGATCGTCATCTTCCTGGCGCTCGAAATTCTCTCCCTCTCGCTCTATATTCTCTCGGGCTTTTGGCGCAAGAGCGGCGCATCGCTTGAAGCCGGCATGAAATACTTTTTGCTCGGCGCGTTCTCATCCGCCTTTTTCCTCTATGGAATTGCATTCGTTTATGGCGCGGCGGGGACGACGAATCTAACCCGGGTGGCGACGGCGCTGGCGCTGACCCAGGCATACGCCGGGAATAACACGCTCCTCCTGATCGGCGCAGGTCTGCTCATTGTCGGCTTTGGCTTTAAGGTGGCACTCGTGCCGTTCCAGTGGTGGACGCCGGATGTCTATGAAGGCGCGCCCACACCCATTACCGCATTCATGAGCGTAGCAACCAAGACAGCAGCCTTTGCGGCCTTTTTCCGCACCTTTGTAATTGCCCTGCCGATTGCCGCGTGGGATTGGCGGCTCGTGCTGGCTATTGTCGCCGTTCTCACCATGTCGGTTGGGAACATTGCGGCGCTGGTCCAGACCAACATCAAGCGCATGCTGGCCTATTCTTCCATCGCCCATGCGGGTTATGTGCTGATTGCGCTGGTTGCAGCAGGGTCCAGCCCGCAGGACCTACGCGATAGCGCTATCTCCGCTGCGCTCTTTTACCTGTTGGCCTACACAGTCATGAACCTGGGCGCGTTCGGCGCGGTCATTGCAATGGGCGATGGAGAACGCGAACGGACGGCGCTGGCCGATCTGAGCGGCGCGGCGGCGGGCAAGCCATTGGCGGCGGCGGCGCTGGCAATCTGCCTCTTGTCGCTCGCGGGGTTCCCGCCGTTTGCCGGGTTTGTGGGCAAGTTCTTTGTGTTTTCCGCAGCCATCAACACCGGCTGGGCCTGGCTCGCGATCGTCGGCGTGCTGAACAGCCTGGTCTCCGTTTATTTCTATCTGGGTCCAGTCATTCGCATGTACATGAGCGCACCGGCAGAAGGTTGGGCGACAGCGAGGACACCATTCCTCGTTGGTCTGGCCGTGGCGATTGCCGTGATTGCAACAATCGGGCTGGGCTTGATTCCCGCGAGCGCCCTGTCGTTTGCCCAGGCGGCAATCATCAAGTAATAACCGCCGCGCACCAGTACAATCCGGTTGATCGTAAGAAGGCCGTAGAGCGCAGATTCAAATGCTCTGCGGCCTTGTTTATCTCGCTGAAGGGACATTAAGATGCAAACTGTAACCGAGCAAGGGCGCACCGCGAACGAACAGGCAGTGTTTGAGGCCATTGCCGTCAAGCCGGAGACGCCGGCGAACGAGCTACTGGAAACGATGACCGACGCGCTGCACACCCATTTCAAGCACTACAGCGGCGTGTACATCTATATGGTGGAAGGTGATCTATTGGTCTTGCACCATTACCGCGGCCGACCAACCGAGCACGTTCGCATCCCGGTCGGGGAAGGGGTGTGCGGGCGCGCGGTGCGCATAAAAGAAACGGTCACCGTGGATGATGTGACTGCCGACCCTGACTATATCATGTGCAGCCTGGAGACGCGAAGCGAGATCGTCGTTCCGATTCTGCGCGGGGACATCGCCCTGGGAGAAATCGATATTGACAGTGATATCCCGGGAGCATTCAACCAGCAAGATCAACTATTCCTTGAGGAATTGGCGCGGCGGGTTCAAGCAAGACTCTAACCGGCAGATACCCTATGGCATGGGACAAAATCCCGGCGCCCCGCTTTATCGAAAAGTAAACGGAAATCAACTCGTTTCAACAGGACGTTTGTCCTCATTTGGAGTGATGTCAAGTAATTGACAGGGCCGGTTTCTATGTGGTAAAATCTATGATTGTTGGGCCGCTAGCTCAATTGGCAGAGCAACAGCCTTTTAAGCTGTGGGTTCAGGGTTCGATTCCCTGGCGGCTCACCTTACAAACTGCAGGCAAGTGATCCGTCGCTGCCCTGAATAAGGGTAGAGGAACTTCCCGACTCTCTGCCCGGGTGCAAATCCGGGCAAGTTGCCTGATGAAACAGCAAGTCAGGGCGCCTCACCGGTAACGGCGAGGTGACGACAACTGCAACAGAGAGAATTCCCGCCGTAGGCGGGGTTGAAACCCGCTCTATGGTAAGGGGTGAAACGGTGGGGTAAGGGCCTACCAGCGTCGTTGGCGACAACGATGGCTAGGCGAATGTCCAACCGGGAGCAAGGCAGGTGGGCCGGAACCAATGGAAACAGAGGATTCGGTCCTGTCGCAGCGGCGCCGGCCGGCGCGAGCCGGACAGGCGTTGCCGCGGTTAACCGCGAGACAGATGACGGATGGAACAGAATCGGGGGTACAACTGCCTGCGATTTGTTTGGAAAGATGATCGGCCGCAAGCGGACAAGAGGCGCCGCTGATTTGCGATCAATCAAGAGGAGATATACAGCATGCGTGCGGAAATTCTGTTTCCACACAAAAGCGTGAGTGCCTTGAGTAACTTGCGCGAAATCAAATGGCGTGAACTGACAAAACACATCGCTACATTGCCTGAAGATCATCCGGAAAGCCTTGCTTTCTGCTTGATGATGATCAAGCAGTGTGGTTGTCTCGATTGCAATCCGGACCGGTACAAGGCCTTGATGGGTTGCTCGGCTTGCGGGAAACGAACCATCCTAGCGTTCAAGGGCGCTGACGAAAATCTCATGCGAGCTTTTAAACAGGCGCGTAGCGAGATTGCAAAATACCTGGAAGGCGAAGAGTTGGAAAAAGCTGCCTGATTGACAGGCACGCCAACGATCGCCACAGCGTATACAAGGTAGAGGATCACGCGGTGGAAGGGAGCTCGTCTTGCAAGCAATCAGGACGTTATCCCATCCACCGCGTTGTTTATTATAACGAGAACAAGGACCAGGGTTTCTGACAGGGAGAGCGAGATGGAACAGGCTCCGCGTGGAGTATTGGTTTTGAACGCGTCATATGAGCCGCTCAACATCGTCTCGGTGAAGCGGGCAGTGGTCCTGCTTTTGAAGGAAAAGGCAGAACTGGTAGAGGCAGCACAGGCGATGGTGCGCGCCGAGCGCATGATGTTGTCATGGCCGCTGGTCATTCGACTGGTGACCTTTGTGCCGCTGCCGCGCCGATTGCCACTGCCGCTGTCTCGGCGAACGGTGCTGGCACGCGACATGTACACATGCCAGTATTGCGGCGGGCAGCCCGGGCGCGCCGAGTTAACCATCGACCATATCCTGCCGCGCTCGCGCGGGGGTCAAACCACGTGGGAGAATGTAGCAACGGCCTGTGGAGCTTGCAACCGGCGCAAGGGCAATCGCACCCCTGAAGAAGCGAACATGCGGTTGCTGAGCGCCCCGGCTCGCCCGCGCCTGATCGCAGTGGTGCTGCTGGGCGAATCTCCAGCGCACGAAGTGTGGAGCAAGTACCTGATCTAAAAATGAGACTTGCAAGGGAAATTTCCCTTGCAAGTCCGCTTTACTCTGGAAATTTAAGGTGCCCAAACTATTGACTTGGGTTCTGCCCCCTGCTATAATGGTTGTCGGTATTTTGGAGGAATTTAGGCGCATGATTCAACTATTGGATAGTACAGGTATCAAGGTCGGTGTCCCCGACCCCAATCCCTATCTAGGTGCGCCTATCGCCTGCTAGTCTGCTTAATTTTGAATCATCGCGGCCGTGGGTGCACAACCCACGGCTTTTTTTTCGCATTCTACCTGCCAAGAGCCGTGGGTCTACGAGCCCACGGTTTTTTTTGTTAAAGGAGGTGAACCATGACGACGGTCATGAATTATCTGCGCCAAATATATACTTTTAATCGCAACGCCAAACTGTTCTTGCTCAGCACCCTGCTCAACGGTCTGGGGCTCTCCCTCTTTGTATTGCTGTATAACCTTTATATCCTGAGCCTCGGTTTTCATGAAGATATGATCGGCACGCTAACGGCGATTGCCTCGATGGTGGCCGTCGTTGCCGCCGTCCCGGTTGGCTGGGTCGCAAGTCGTATGGGATACAAGTCAGCCCAGATTCTGGGGATTGTGGGATCGGCGATCTCGGTCATATTTCCCTTGATCTGGCCGACGGCGGAGGCGTTTATCCTGTGCGAACTCATCTGGGGTATCGCGTTTACCATGGTGGTGATCGTCGGCTCGCCGTTCATCACCGAGAGCTCAACAGAAGAGGAACGTCCGTACCTATTCAGCCTCCAGTTTGTGCTGAGCATGCTGACGCTGTTCGTTGGCTGCCTGGTCGGCGGCCAACTGCCAAGCCTGTTTGGTAGCTGGGTGCAGACCAACGGCGTGACGCCGTTGGCTTATCAGGGCGCATTATGGATAGGAACGGCGTTGCTGTTTGCCTCAGCCCTGCCCGTCCTTTTCATGGACACGCCACGGCGGCATGCAGTCCGTACCATCCGGCCGCGGTTCAAAGTGCGATCGCCCCAGAAGGTCATGCAGGTGTTGCTACCAGGGATCATCGGTGCGGTGGGCGGTGGCATGTTCATTCCATTCGTGACGGTATTCTGGCGGGTCTTGCATCACCTGGACGATGGCGCCATTGGACAAATTATGGCGGTTTCGGGGTTGGGCATGACGATAGTGGGAGTGGTTGCGCCGGCGCTGAGCAAGCGCTGGGGGCTTGTACGAGTCAATGTGGTCAGTGTGGCGCTGTCGGGGATCGCGTTGATGTTGTTCGGGTTCTCCCCCATGCTCATGGTCGCGCTCGTCGCCTATCTGGGGCGCGATGCGCTTGTCAACCTCTCGCGCCCGCTGTCCCAACAGTTCCAGATGGACCGCAGCCCTGCAGAAGAACGCGCCGCGGTTTCGTCGCTCTACACAATGGGTTTTAACGTCGCCTGGGGGATCGGTTCCTGGGTGAGCGGGCTGTGGCAGACGAATGGACAGTTCGGATTGGTGTTCCTCGTCAGCACTGCGTTCTATCTGGTCTCGGCCTTGCTGTGGCAGTGGCTGTTTGGCCGTGATCCAGTCGTGGCCTTGCAAAAAACGGTTTCACCGGACGCAGTTGTCAATCGAGAGGCAGCCGGGGTGAGCCTGGCGGCAATCGAGCGCGAACAGGAAGAAGAACTCTTGGTCCTGCCGCTTTCGGCCGGATCTCCTGCCGAATAAATGGAAATAAGAGGAGAAAAATGGAATTCCAGATTAGGCTCTATACCCAACGGGATGATGAGTTGCTTGTGGGGTTGTTGAATGAAGCGGATGCGGTTGACCGAATGGAACAGGGGACGTCGTTGCCTGAGCTACGCGAGCTTCTCGCGATGCCGGAACTGGACCCTGAGCAGAATGTGTTCGTCGCCGAGGCAGAAAATGGACGGATGGCGGCAATGGGCCGGGTACGCCTACACCTGGATGAGGGAAATCATGGGTTCCGTTCCTGGTTCGAGGTCCATCCTCTGTACCGGGGGCAAGGGCTCGAAGACCAGATGCTGGCGCGCTTGCAGCAGCGAGCAAAGGAACGGTTGAGCCAGGTAAAAACCGCGCGCGTCTATTTCGCGTGTGAGGGCCACATGGCTTACGAGGACAAGCTGCAAGCCATGGAACGTGCGGGCATGCGCGAACTTCGCCGCTTTTGGGTCATGGTCCGTCCCAAACTCGAAACCCTTCCTGCGCCGCAGTTTCCCGACAACCTGATCGTCCGAACCCTCCACCTGGGTGAGGATGACGCCGAGGCGCTCGATGCAATGAACGACTCGTTCAGCGAACATTTTGGGCATACCGAGGAAACGCTCGAGTCATTCCAATACTATCTGCACTCGATCCTCTACCACCCTGAACTCACGGTGCTGGCAATTGATCCTGCGCACAATCGTATCGCGGGGTTCTGCCACATTACCATCAACGCGGGCGAATGCGAACGGATTGGCCGCAAGCGCGGGTGGATCGATATACTCGGCGTCCGCAAGCAATACCGCCGGCAGGGGTTGGGCGAGGCGCTGATTCTTCAGGGGATGCACAACCTGCGCCGGGCAGAGATGGTCGAAGCGGCGCTGGGCTGTGATTCAGAGAATACAACGAACGCCACCGCGCTGTACTTTCGGACCGGATTCCAGGTGAAAAAGACAGTCATCGTCTTTAGCAAGTGGCTGCGCGAGCCGGCTTCCGAAACTAAACCGGAACCCGTCCTAGAGATCAAGGATTAAAATGTTAGAAGCGTTACCCCGTTAGGGGAAAGACTCCTTTAACGGGGTAACTCGCAACCTGTAACCTGTGACCTGAGATTTGAATGAGGCCTGCATTATGTTTGCATCCTATCGCCGGCTGAGCCGGAACACCTTTATCCTTGCCGGCTCCATCGGGTCCGTCCTGCTGGCATTTTTTGCGTGGAACTCGCTCTTGCCGCTGTATATGCGGGAGCTCGGCGCAAATGATGTCGAGATCGGTATAGCGTTTTCCCTGTTCATCCTGGTGCACACCGTACCCGCCGTGGCGGGCGGGATACTGGCCGACCGGGTGGGACGCAAGTGGCTGATCCTGGGACCCGGTTTTATCTTGACTCCGCTCTATATCCTCGCGGGGCTAACCACCGATTGGCGGGTCCTGACCCTTATTCTGATTGGGACGAATGCCGCAGGTGCAGTCCAGTGGCCAGCCATGCAGGCCATGATCTCGGAATCGGATGAAGAGACGCGCGCAACCGCCTTTTCACTCATCGAGATCTTTGTGCTGTCCGCCTCCGTGGCAGGGCCGCTGCTCGGCGCCGCGCTCCTCCCTTGGGTCGGCGTCGGGGGATTGATCATGCTTCATGGTTTCATTATGGCGCTGGCAACCGGTGTGCGCTGGCGGGAGCTGAAAGAGACACATGTCGTCGAGGCTCACGAGGCGCCAGTCTGGAAAGACCGCGGCACAGCCATCACACGCCCGATCCTCTGGATTATTGTTGCATACACGCTTGCCAGCCTGGCTCTGGGACTCTCCGCCGGCGGACCGTTTATGGCGATCATGAGTCACGATGTCTGGGGCCTGACCGAGCAGCAGATTCAGCAGGTGATGGCTGTCTCCTCGCTCGCCGCGTTTGGCGGTATCTGGTTGGGGAGCCGCGCTGACCGCTGGGGCGCGCGGCGGATGTGGTTCATTGCGGCTGCCGGTTTTGCAATCACGCTCGTCGGATGGGGCTTGTCGCCGAATGCGTGGATCGGCGTGTGGTTCGTTGCGTTCAATAATCTGTTTTTCGAGGCGGTGTTTATCATCTCTGAGACGGTTCTGGCTCACTATACCACGCGCACGACCCGGAGCTTTATCTTTGGCTTGATGGGCACGGTGGGCGGTGTCGCCGAAGCCGTCGGGCCGACGATTGGCACCGGTCTCATCAATCTGTGGCGGCTCCCCGCTACCTTTCTGGCAGGAGCGGCGGTGGGGACGGCCAGCCTTGTGGCCCTGGCGCCGATCAAAGAGCCAACCCGAGAGGCCGCGGTCACTGCAGGACAGGTTGCCGACTAGCGGTTCTCATTTTGACACTCATCTAGCTTTATGTTATCCTACGCCGGCTCCGCGTATCCGTGCCCGATTTTCCCGGATTTACCTCGAAAGGTTCACGGACCTCAAAGGAATAGCAAAGGTAGATGAGTATATCTGACAAGGTCCTCGACGTCCTGGCCGATGTGGCCCAAACTCCCGAAGTGCGGCAAAACCCTGACCTGCGCTTGTACGATCTTGATATCCTCGACTCGCTCAAGACGGTTGAGTTGATTGTGGCATTCTCGGACAAGCTCGGCGTCGAGATCTCTCCCGCCGAGTTGGAGCGTGAACAGTGGGCCACACCTCGCAAAATTGTGGAGTTTATCCAGACCAAACAGGCATCCTAGTAGTGCACCAAAATGAGTCTGCGGGGTCCAGATACGGGTTTTCCAAATGGCGAATCCATATTCTGACCCGCAACTTCATCATGTTGGTGCACTAGCCTTTGTGCTAAAGTGAAGATAAGTCATCTCATTGCCGCGACAGTAGCCGTCGGCATATGCCTGTTCGCCTTGTTGGGCGCCCAGGCATACGCCGAGCAATTGGAAAACCAGTATGTGCCTGCCCTAGCTCCGTGGATTTTCCCACAGCGCAACCAGGGGAGCGCCCTCCAGCGCGCCGCTTTTCGCCGGCCGGACCTATTGCCCATCTATGGCAGCTCTGAATTGAACAATGAGGATACCTATGACGCCAATCACATTTTCAATAGCTATCCAACCGGCTTTGCCCCTTTTCCAGTAGGGATGGCGGACACCGAGCCGCTCATCATGGTGCAAAAGCTAGCTGCGCTGGGCCCCGATGTGCGCGGCAAAAAGGTGGTTATCTCCCTCTCCCCCTCTTTTTACCACGAGGGGCAGTATCATGTAGAAACTTATAACGGAAACTTTTCCCCCTTGCATGCGAATGCGCTGGCTTTTAGCACGGAATTATCCTGGGGCACGCGGCAGGGGATTGCACAACGGATGCTCGACTATCCTGAGCTGCTGGAGCAAGACCCGCTCTTGAAATTCGCGCTCCAGCGGATTACGGGGGGCTCTTTCCTCGACCAGGCACTCTATGATGCAGCCCTGCCGCTGGGCAAGCTGCACCTTTTTGTGCTCGGGCTACAAGATCATTGGGAAACGATCAATCTGATTTGGAAGACCCCGAATCTCCAGACAGAGATTGCGCACACACCCGCGACGATCAACTGGCCTGCGCTCGCGACACGCGCCGAGAACGCCTACAAGCCACACACCAGCAACAACCCGTTTGGCATGGAGAATTCGCAGTACACTTACTACCGACAGATGATTGACAAGGGGCATAATTCGAGCTCCGACGAAAAGTTTCTCAACATCGTGCAGAATTCCAAAGGGTGGACAGACCTGGCGCTTCTCCTCGACGGGCTGAATGACCTGGGCGCCGAGCCATTGGTCATTCTCTTGCCCCTGCATGGCGGCTGGTTTGATTGGCAAGGTATTTCTTATTCGGCGCGAGCCGTCTTGTATAATCGCGTCCGCGCGATTGCGAACGCGCACAATGTCAAGGTCGTTGTGATGGACGATCATGACAGCGACAAGTATTTTCTGATCGATCCGGGCGCCCATATGAGCTCCAAAGGGTGGGTCTATTATGACCAGGTCTTGGACGCCTTTTACAACGGCAAGCTGAACCAATCCGGCAAATGAAACACATTCACCTTATCGCCGGATTGATTGCGTTGTTGGCGCTGGCCATGGGGCTTGTCCTCGCAGACGGGAATGCAAAATCAGTAGAAAGTCGATCTATTCACGCCCTTGCGCCCCGGGATTTTATACAAAAGCACATGGGAAGCGCTTTGCAGCGAGAAGCCTTTCGCGCGGTTGACCTCTTGCCGCTCTACGGCAGCTCTGAGCTGGCGATTCATGATCCTTATCATGCGAACACGCTCTTTCACAACTATCCCACCGGATTTACCGTCTTTACTGTCGGGATGGACGCAACCGAGCCGCTGAACATGCTGCAGAAATTAGCGGGCGCGGGAAGCGACCTGCGCGGCAAGCGGGTTGCCATCTCGCTCTCGCCCCAGTTTTTGCTTGCGCCAGCAGAGAACGAGGCGGATTACCGGCACAATTTCTCTCTACTCCAGGCCTATGAATTGATATTTAGCGCCGACCTGCCATGGAATCTCAAACAGGCTGTGGCACAGCGGATGCTGGACTATCCAAAGACTTTGGGGAATCAGCAGGTCCTTTCGTGGGCGCTCGAGCTCTGTGCAAATGGTTCGCTCACGAGCGAGGCATTGTATAATTTCTTGTGGCCGGTCGGCAAACTACAAATGCTGACCCTCCAGCTTCAGGATGATTGGGAAACCATCCTCTTTATTCAAGACGAGCAAAACTTGCGAGAGCCCGTTCGCAGCCCCAGCGTTCTGGATTGGCCGGCGCTCCAGGCGCGGGCAGAACAGGAATACCGTACCATGGCGAATAATAATCCATTCGGGATTGAAAACGACCGCTGGCCGGCGCTCCAGGAGCATGTATTAGCAGCCAAAGGAACCATGGACGATCAGCAGTTCCTGCACGCGCTCGAAACTTCAACCGGATGGCGCGATCTGGATCTGATGCTGCAAACGCTCAAGGAACTCGGCGCGCGCCCACTCATCCTCTGTATGCCGCTGGATGGCGCCTATTATGATTGGCGGGGCGTCTCCCCAGCGGTCCGTCCTGCGTTCTATGCCAAGCTTGAGACGGTAGTCGGGACCTATGGGTATCCGCTAGTCGATTTTGCTGGCCATGATCAAGATCTCTATTTCTTGATGAGCCCCGAGTCGCACCTTTCCTCCAAAGGCTGGACGTTTTACGACGAGGCGCTCAACGCGTTTTATCACGGCCAATTGGATTCCACACAATAGCGAGGGCCTATGAACGAGCCGGTAACAAGCAAAGGACCTTTTACATTCGTGCGCCGGATAGGAGCCAATCCGGTCGTTCGCATCATTCTCCTTACCCTGTATTACCTGATTATTATTCTGGGATTGATTCTCCTTTACGGACGGGGTGATTTCTCGACCCCTGCATTTATCTACGTCGCGTTCTAGCACGAGGACACGAAATAGCAATGAACCTGCTGGCAAGTATCGATCAATGGGGACAACGCGCCCCGGAACGCCCGGCACATGTGAGTGGTGGTCGCACATTGACCTATAGCGATTTGATTCGACAGAGTGATTGCCTGGCGGCACAGATCGCCTCTCGGTTTCCCGGCGATAAATCGCCGATTGCCGTGATCGGACATAAAGAACCCGAGATGCTCGTCGCCTTTCTTGGGGTCGTCAAAGCCGGTCATCCCTATGTCCCTATCGACACCTCGATTCCGGCCCAACGCGCCGAACGCATCGTGCAAACCGCCAAGGCGCGTCTCATCCTGACCCCGGCGGACGTCGCCGCCTGGGCACAACAACCCATGCCCACAGTAACTCCTGCGCCGGTTGCCTGGAATGATCCCTACTATATCATTTTCACATCGGGCAGCACCGGTGAGCCAAAAGGGGTTGTCATTACGCTTGAATGTCTCACTGGATTCGTCGAATGGATGCTGGCGGAACAAAAATTAATCGAGCGGCAAGAGGTATTCCTGAATCAAGCCCCCTTCTCTTTCGATCTATCGGTCATGGACCTTTACCTGAGCCTGGCAACGGGCGGCACTCTCTACAGCATTACCGCCGAACAGATTGCCAACCCCAAACAGTTATACCAGGCATTTGGAAGCTCGGGCATCACCGCCTGGGTCTCGACCCCCTCGTTTGCCCAGATGTGTCTCATCGAAAAGACATTCAATGAAGCGATGTTGCCGGGATTGCGACGCTTGCTGTTTTGCGGCGAGACACTTGCGCCTGAGGTAGCCGCCCAATTGCTGGAGCGTTTTCCGCAGGCTCGCGTGTGGAATACCTATGGGCCAACCGAGGCGACCTGTTGCACAACCTCCATCGACGTGGATCGCGGAATATTGGCACGCTGTTCGCCGCTCCCGGTCGGCTATGTCAAGCCATCGACGCGCATCCTGATTATGGATGAGGCCGGACAACCGGTCGCAGCGGGAGAGCATGGCGAGATTGTGATCGCAGGCCCCAACGTGAGCCCCGGTTATCTGGGCCGGCCGGACCAGAACGCACGTTCCTTTTTCCTGGTAGACGGGCAGCGCGCCTATCGGACCGGGGACCGTGGCTATTTTGACAATGACATGCTCTTTTTCGAAGGTCGCATGGATAACCAGATCAAGCTGCATGGCTACCGAATCGAACTGGGCGACATCGAAGCGAATCTTCAAGCGTTGCCAGGCATCCGGGATGCAGTCGTCATTCCAGTGCTCAAGCAAGGCAAGGCCGATTCACTCGCCGCATTCATCATCCTGACCGAGCCGCATCCCATCTCCGATTTCGAGTTGGGGCTGCATCTGAAACAGTTACTGGGTGTGCGCGTCCCGCCCTACATGGTCCCGCGCAAATTTTATCGATTGGAGCAATTTCCGATGACGCCGAATGGTAAGGCCGACCGTCGGAAACTGGCCGAGTCAATCCAATGATTCCCTACGGCGATTTCAGTTATTTCGCGCTGATGCTATATCCCGTGATCCCGACGATTATCCTGGGATTATTGGGGCGCATCAACTGGCGCTGGGTGTTTTTTATCACGCTGGTTGTCCTGGCAGTCCAGTTCGCGCGGGGGCTCAACATTCTGCCGGAGACAACCGTTCTCGAATTATGGTTGGTGCTGGCCTATGCAGTCCCCGAGCTGGCGGTTGCGGAGGGATTTCTCTATTTGCGCAAGCGCGCCAAAAATAAATGGGTCTATTACGGCGCACTCGGGCTGTCGCTCCTGCCGTTGGTGATCTCCAAATTCACACCCCTGGTCGCGCCCAAATCGCTGATTGGCTTTCTCGGCATCTCATACGTAACTTTTCGCAGCCTCGACGTCATCTTTGGCATCCAGGATGGGTTGATTACGACCCTGCCGCCGCTGCAATATCTCGGCTTTGTCTTTTTCTTTCCGACGATCTCGTCCGGTCCCATCGATCGCTTTCGCCGCTTTTCCAAAGACTGGGAACACACCCGCACCCGCCCCGAGTTTCTGCAGGACCTCGACGGCGCCGTCCATCGCCTCTTTACCGGCTTTCTTTACAAGTTCATCCTGGCGGCGCTGATCAAGACCTATTGGCTGGACCCCATGTCCAAAGGATCGGACGTGGGCACGATCCTTATGTACATGTATGCCTATAGTTTTTATCTCTTTTTTGATTTCGCGGGATACACCCAGTTTGCGCTCGCCTTTAGCTACCTGTTCGGCATCCACAGCCCCGAGAATTTCAATCGCCCCTTTCTCGCCAAGGACATTCGGGATTTCTGGAATCGCTGGCACATGAGCCTCTCGTCCTGGTTCCGCGATCACATCTATATGCGGTTCGTGATTGCGGCGACCAAGGGCAAATGGTTCAAGGGAAAATACACCGCCTCTTACCTCGGCTTTTTCGTCATGTTCGGCTTGATGGGGCTCTGGCATGGTCCCGCCCCGCAATATCTCATCTACGGGGCATACCATGCGGTCCTCTTTACCTTCTTTGATTGGTTCCAGCGGTGGAACAAAGTCCACAAGCTCTGGGGTGAGAGCCTCGTTTACCAGGTGTGTGGCATTTTCCTCACCTTTAACGCCGTCTGCTTTGGTTTTTTGATTTTTTCGGGCAGGTTGTTCTAACCAAATGCTCGCTCCGTAAAAATCGAACGCCCACCCGGTGATTGCTAGGTGGGTATTCTAATTTGTAATAATCAATTTCTTGCCGATTAACAACCTAAATTCCGCACACAATTGTCAGGAGTACATGTGAAATAGTGTCATACAGATTCTAATCGAATGCCCTTCGTTATTTGAGAATTAATCGCATTATTTTCTCGACCGTCTCTTCAATCGTCAGTCCAGTATTATCCAAATAGAAAGCATCCGGCGCTCGGCTAAGAGGGGCTGTGGTCCTCGTTAAGTCGATGGAATCCCGTCGTAAAATATCTTCCCGCAGTTGTTCAAAGGTGCTACTAGCACTCTTGATATTCCGCTCATTTAGCCGCCGACGTGCTCTTTCATCGATTGCTGCATCAAGATAGATCTTCAGATCCGCATTGGGCAGAACTACCGTGCCGATATCACGTCCGGTCATGATGACATTCCCGCGCTCTCCAATCCGACGCTGTTGCTTTGTCAGTTCTGCACGAACCATAGGATAAGCTGAAACTCTTGGTACATACTTATCTACCTCAGGAGAGTAGAGTTCTGCCGTAACATCTCTGCCGTCACACAATACAATTAAGCCACGCCCACCAAAACCTTTTGCTTTTTGCACATCAATATTTAGCGAACATGCCAAACGGGTGATCGCGATTTCGTCTGAAATGGGAGTTTGGCACCCTAGAGCGGCTAAGGTAACAGCACGGTACATAACCCCAGTGTCAAAGTAGAGGTAGTTAAGCCGTTCGGCTAGGAGTTTTCCTACTGTGCTTTTGCCGGCCGCAGCAGGTCCATCTATGGCAATTATGAGAGGTTGCATTGCTACACCCACATCATAGAAGAGAGATATTTGTAGATAAATCTGTCCGCTTGACTAAAAGGACAAGAAACATATCCGATCAGTGAGGAACTCAGATCTACTACTCAGGAACTATTTCAGGTATGTTTTGCAAGAGGTCCTTGTAAAGATGCTGATCCCCTCCAGATTCTGTATAATCCGGTTTTGCAAAATCTTCATCTTGTAGCGGAATACCATCTAAAATTCTGGAGAAGTCTTCCTTGGATGGGTTGCTGTCTCGGTCGGCTAAAACGCGAAAAATATTGGGGAGTACTCGCATAAAGACCTTAAACCCCGTGGCTTTAGGGAGAATGTTATTCGTTCTTCGTTGATTCCACGCGATGGCCCACCGATCCCTTATCGCGCCGAAGTAGTTCCAAAGAATTAATGCGATTTCAGCATCTTTACCCTCAAGAAACTTCTTTCTGAAAATAAGCTCCTCTTCTTGCTTAGAAGAAACACTTGGCAGCGGTCTACTCTCCCTAAGTGCCTCGCGATCTTCGATTGCTTTGCTTTCATTGCCGGATATGAGGTTAGCCACGCTTGTGGCAAACGTCGCTTGAGTTATGACTTGCTTCTCGCGTTGTGCGGCGTTTGCTGTACCAAGGATCTTAATGCGTTGGTAAAAAGGGCTACCCTCTCGTGTGTTTAGCAGCCTTGCTATATCGTGAGCGGTTTTTTGAGGGCTAGGATATTTTGCATACTCATAGAGATCGTATAGCAGTGATTTATTGACTCTTGTCTGAGCGAGATTAATGGTTGCAAATAGTAGCGCTTGATCTTCAATGTCCATGTCAACAAAGATTGTTGCAATTACTTGGAAGACCTTGCCTTCTTCTAGATATTTGAGGCCCTCGATTCGATGTTGGCCATCAAGAACATGTGCAACATGAGGGGCATCATTGAGTTGCATTTTTCTTGATGTTTCATCATACATTGCATCAACAGATGAAACGGTGAGCACCACGGAGTTGGGGAATGACGGATCGAGCGAATTAACGTATTTTTTCAGTTCGGAGACTCTGCGCTCCGACAGTCGACGCTGTATGCCGAGATACTTATCAAGTTCTTCGTCTGCTAGCTCTCGCATGTCGGATTGCGATATTCTCACCAAGTCGCGCGAATCCAATAGGCCGACGTAGAACACGCCTATTGGCTGATGGACCTCGAGACATGGAAAATCAATATACTGGTCCATATTTTAGTTTCCCTTGGGTTGGGCTTTGTCCACAAGATCATTAAATTTCGCACGGAGATCTTCCGGAGGTTGTTTTAGGAGCTTCTTTACATCCTCTTCGTTCGGATCCGACCGGGAATTATCGATCACTGTTATTAAATAACTCATGAACAAGGTTATGCCCAAGACGATGATTGAGGCCCAGATGAATGCATCTTGATCAAGCTCGCCTGGATTAGGAGTAATAGCGAGCTCAGTCGCTAATGCGAACATAATAGTCGAGAATACTAGAAGAGAAACGTCAATGATTAGAAAGAGATGAAATCCTGGAAACTGCCGATTGCTATCTAGGTCAGTCTCTTTGATTCCGACGATGGACGCAATTGATTTAGGCAGGCCACCTCTTCGACCCATAACATAGATAGCCCCAGAAAGCATTGCCGCACTGTACAGAAAAAATTCACCGCGTCCTGCAAACGTAGCCCAGGTAATGAATCTCTGATTGCTCTTAACAAAGAAAAGAATAGTTAGCAGCCCCCACAAGGGGAAAAAGGTACCTAATGCATTCCAAGTAAGCCAGATAAGCGCATTTACCCAATGCCTACTTGATACGCGAAATGTGGAGCGAAGTAATGTCCTCATGAAGACCTCGGTTCATGTGTGCGATTGCTGAGAGGCGAACAGGATGCTAAATACGAGATGGTCTTGAAGCTTATTCAAGGGTCGGATTTGTTAGAATTTCCTTTCAGGATTATGGTCAGTCACTGCATCTCTCTTCTATATTCGAGATGCTGACTATCCCCACTATTCTGTTATTAGAATCTCGTACAAGTAAATGCGCTTGTTGAGAGAATCGCATATGCTCTCTCACTTGCGCACAATCCCAATCGGCTTCAGCTACATATTCGACGGGTTCTGCGATCTCCCACGCTTTTATCTTATTAGGATCCTTTCCGGAGATCCGAAATTCCTCCGCCTGATGATATTTCAGTTCTCGCCAATTGGAACGGCCCATAGAGGGTTCGATAAAAACGCTGTGTACTACCCTCAGCTTATCAATTGCTTCTCGCATTGTCGCATTTGATTTGAGCCGGACCATCCTATCATAGGGAGTCATTATCTCGAGCACTGTGGCCATTGAAGTCTCTCCTCTTGGGATTGTTTGAAGACGGGTAGCACTGATTATACATCATTTCGAATGTTTTGACTCACCGCTCGATTTGACTCATTAAGAATGTTACCGAAAATGATTCGTTGCCTAATGGGAAATTGTTACCCAAATTAGTATCGTTGACTCACGGGAAAATGTTACTCCCAATCAGGAGTCCTTTTTGTGAGTCATACCAAACCGTCTGCCCAGTATCTCGAAAAACTGCGGGAGCGTTATGCGCACGCCGCCAAGAAAGAGCGCGGTCACATCCTCGACGAATGCGTCGCCACGACCGGCTATCATCGCAAACATGCGATTGCCCTCTTGGGGGGACACCGGCACCATCGCGCCCCGACAAAACCGATCCGGCGACCACGCGCCCGCTTCTATACCGATGAAGACCAGCGC
>JBAVQS010000187.1:0-7462 GCA_049694275.1 Anaerolineae bacterium
GCACAGGAAGGAGCTGGCGCTGCGCCCAGACTTCCGGGAGCAAGGTCTCGACGCCGGCCACGCCCTGCTTGAGCTGCGCCAGCGCAAAGGTGAGATAGTGGACAAAGGTGGTCTTGCCCGAGCCGGCGTCACCGAGGAGGACGGCGCGCTGCAAATGCGCCGCGCTCAGGGCATCGAGAATCAGCGCGCGTTTGCCTTCTTCCGGGCGTTCCATTTCGGGCCGGTCCCGCTCGCGGGCGCGGGCGACCGACTCGACCTCCAGGTCCACATAAATCTCGGGGAGAGAAACCTGGCGGTCGGAACCCTTTTCGACAAAGCGCGGGTCCACCGCGCCGAGCGGGAGTTGCCCGCACTCGTAAGCCAAGGCGCGGAGATAGGCGCAGAGGAGTTCGTCGGGGGGGATTTCGTCGGGGCGGCGATTGGCATACTCGGGCGAGAGAAAAGTGACATTGCCGGTGATGATGGTACTGTTGACGATGTCGCGGCCTGCCCCCGCGGCGCGGTCACCGCTCACGCGGACCGTGTCTGCCCGCTCCTGTTTCTGCAATAGGTCCGCAAGCTGTGCGGCAAGCTGCGGGTCCTGGGCCACCAGCTTTTTAAGCTGGTCGATGAGCGCGGCGCGTCCGGCGTCCTCATCTGAACTGGCAGCAGGCAGTGAATTGTCCATAGGCCCTCTCCTCGTAATCGTCTCAGATTGGGAACTGGCGAATTACCACTCAATCGACCATGCGCATACGCTTCATGGGCGGGACTCGGTTCCAGGCGCGCTGGCAATTCCCCGGCGCAGCGGTTGCCAATCCGCGACAAAACGCGTCCCGAGCATCAAGCGGACAAACAGACCATAGTTGTCGATTCCCTCCTGCACCCGGTTGGCCTTTAAATAGCCATCGTACATGTTCCGCTCGACCTTGCTGGCCTGCTTGTTCTCGTGCGCCGCAATCCGCACGCGAATGGCTTGCAGGTCCGCTTCCACTTCCGGGGCGACCGCGGGTCCCCCGCCGGGCGGTTGGGGCAACCACATATAGAGCGACAGCCAGCCCGCATAGCGAATACTCGGCTGGTCGGAACGGAGACAGGTCAACATGCCGATGAAATTGGCCTCCGATTCAGACGCGTATCCCGCCAGATGCCCCCATTCGTGCGCAAGGGTAAACGGCCGTTCGACCGGCAGCAGGCTTTCGTTGAGAATCACCTCGTGCGTCCAGGGGTCGGTAAAGCCGCTCACGCCCGTCGCCTCGAAATAGAAATCGAGGAGGGAATGTTTGGGCGCGACGCCAAAGGTGCTAAAGTTCGTTCCCAGATCACTGACGACGCTGGCAAAAGAGGCATGCAGCGCCGGATAAAGCTGATCGCCAACCGGAAAGGGCTGGCTGTGCGCCAGGGGCGCAAGCGCATTGAGTTGTTGAACGTCGAGCGCCAGCAGTTGATGCTCGCCATCGACCGTGACGCGCTGCTCACTGTAATCCAGCCTGGCCGTAAGCGGCTCGCGGTCATAGCTCAGGCCCCACGATAACGCAAAAAGGAGATAGGCGACAGCCAACACGGTCAGCGTATCCAGCGCCAGCCGGGGAAACTGCCACCACCAATGCCCCCGCCGGGCGCGCGCCAGGGACAGGGCCCACCAGCCAGGCAGCCCGAGGAGCAGCGCGATCAATAACAGGTCGCCGAACGATACCGGCAGGCTGTTGGAAACCGGCGTGACGACGCGATTGACGAGCGGGTAAAAACCGTTGGAATAGATATTTTCGATAAACGCGGAGGAGCGCGGCAATAAAGCAAAGGCTACAACGCCAACAATAAAGAGGCTCTGTATGATTCGCGGCAACCGTTTCATGATTTGTTCCTGTGCGCCCTTTTGGATAACGACAATGCCGCCGGGCGAGCATCTGGCGGCATTGCATGGTGTCTATCTTAGCCG
Source organism: Anaerolineae bacterium (assembly GCA_049694275.1). Classification (GTDB taxonomy): domain Bacteria; phylum Chloroflexota; class Anaerolineae; order UBA4142; family SHND01; genus JBAVQS01. The sequence continues at coordinate 1,919 of JBAVQS010000187.1, forward strand.
CTCTGCTCAATCTGTCAAGACCGCCGTCATTCCGCGGTTAGCGTTAGCGAGACCCTTCGCATGCTCAGGGTGACAACTTTCCTTTTGCCAAGCCAGAATTGAAACGCCCTGCATTCTACTTGACGCCCCTATCGCTCCGTGATATGCTCCAAACGCAACCGCACGCGTGACGCACAATTGGAGCGCCCGGTCCACGGATGGTCAATCGGAGGAGAGATTTCAAGCATGATGAACAAGCAACTCGGAGTCTGCGTCGTCGGAGCGGGGATGATGGGCACACTCCACGCCCAGCGCTGGAACCGGGTGCCCCACGCCCAGGTGGTCGCCGTGGTCGATATTCAGGCGGACCGCGCCAAAAAGCTGGCGCATGATTTCGCCATCAACCATTCCTATACCGATTACAAGCACGCCATTTCCCAGCCCGAGGTGCATGTCGTGTCCGTCTGCGTACCCACCCATCTGCACGCCGAGGTCGCCATCTTTGCCGCGGAGCAGGGTAAGCACGTCCTGTGCGAAAAACCGGTGGCCCTGACGCTGCGTGAGGCTGATGCGATGATCGAGGCCGCACAAAAGCATAACGTCCGGCTCAGCGTCGGGTTCATGCGCCGCTATTCCCTGGTCCACGAAGAGCTGCGCGCCTGGCTGGCGGCCGGCGAGCTTGGCCGCCCGGTCATGTATCACGCGGTCGATTTGCGCGAGATCAGAGCCGAGCGTGAGTTGCACGATGCGCACGCGAGCGGAGGACCGATCCTCGATATAGCTGTCCATCATTTTGACGGATGGGCGCATGCCTTTGACTCGCACCCCGTGCAGGTTTTTGCCCACGCCCACAAGCTCGCTCAGGGCCGTCCTGAGCTTGGGCATATCAAAGAGCTTGCCTACGATACGGCGACCATCGTCGTCCGTTATGCATCGGGCGATACCGGGACCTTTGTCGTTTCGTGGGGCTTACCGCCGGGCGTCAATCCGCCGCCGGTTCCCGACCAGATCCTTGGGCCGAAAGGCCTGGCCGAGCTCCAGTATCATATTGCCTTTCAGCAGTTACGCGTCCTGAAAGAGGGAAACCAATGGTCCACCGTCTCGGCGGCGGAAACCGACCTTTATCAGGCAGAGGTACAGACCTTTGCCGATTGTATTGTCGGCGCGCCGAACGAACAGGCGCCGGCGACCGGTGAGGACGGCAAAGCGGCGCTCAAAGTGGCCCTCGCCGCGCTGCAATCCCTCGAAACCGGCCAAGCGGTAAACCTCTAACCTCAGTACATCACGAAATGTCATTCCGAGGTGTTTTTTCCGAGGAATCTCGCTGGCGCAAACCGAGATTCTTCACCCGCCAAAAGCGCGGGTTCAGAATGACAAGCGATTTCGTGATCTACTGAACCCGGGAGATAGCGATGGGCTACGGAGCTTGTGGCAGGATTCTGCGCGTCGATTTGACGCACGGCGAATTGAGCATCGAACGGTTCGACGAAGCTTTTTATCGCCTCTATCCGGGCGGCAAGGCGCTCGGCGCTTGCATCCTCCTACGCGAGTGTCCACCGAACACGGACCCTTTCGCTCCCGAGAATCCGCTCATCCTCGCCAACGGCGTGCTGACCGGCGCCCCCTTTTCAACTGCGACCCGCTTTACCGCTATCGCGCGCTCGCCGCTCACCGGCGGATTTGGCGAATCCGAGGCCGGCGGCTTTTGGGGCCCCGAGCTCAAGCTCGCGGGCTATGAAGCGATCATCGTCCAGGGGCGCGCCGAGCATCCGGTCTATTTGTGGATTCACGACGACCGATATGAAATTCGGGACGCGCGGCATCTGTGGGGGTTGGACCCGGAAACGGCGCAGAGCAAGATTCGCGACGAGTTGGGCGACAAGCTCGTTCGCATCCTGCAGATCGGGCTCGGCGGCGAGAATCGCGTTCGCTTTGCCGGCATGATCAATGAACTGCGCCATTTCAATGGGCGCACCGGCATGGGCGCGGTCATGGGGTCCAAGAATCTTAAAGCCATTGCAGTGCGCGGCACAGGCAAGTATCTCGACCTTGTCGACAAGCCCGGGATGATCTCCGAGTTGGGCCGGACACTCGCCCGGCGCGTCAAGGAACACCCACAAAGCTGGGATCTGCAGTACAAAGGGACGCCCGGCGCTGTGGATGGCTTGCAGGCCGCCGGCATCCTGCCGACGCGCAATTTTCGCCAGGGCGCGTTCGAGAATGTCGACAAGGTCAAATGGGCCAGCTACGAGAAGGAGCTCCTGACGGCCCGCAAGAGCTGTTATGCGTGCGCAGTTCGCTGCAAACGCGAGGTCAAGGTGGATGACCGCTACCGGGTGAGCGACCACTATGGCGGCCCCGAGTATGAAGCGGTCGGCGGATTTGGCCCGAACTGTGGAATCGACGATCTGCAGGCTATCGCCAGGGCGAACGAGCTATGCAATGTCTACACCCTCGACGTCATTTCGACTTCTTCAACCATCTCCTTTGCAATGGAATGCTTTGAGCACGGGCTACTCGGGCGAGAGGATACCGGCGGCATCGAGCTGCGGTTCGGTAACGCCGATGCAATGATCAAAACCATCGAGCTCATTGCGAAACGCGAGGGCATCGGGGACCTGCTGGCCGAGGGGACCCGGCGCGCAGCCGAGAAAATCGGCGGCGAGGCGATCGATTTCGCCATGCAGATCAAGGGGCAAGAGCTGCCCATGCACGATCCGCGCGGCAAGGTCGGGCTTGCGCTCGGGTATGCCGTGTCAGACAGCGGGGCCGAGCACCTGAACCAGGCGCACGATCCACTGCTGGCAAATCCCGAATCGGTCAGCTTTAAGGGCGGCGCGCCGCTCGGCATCGAGGCGCTGCCGCCGCGCGAGTTCAGCCCGCGCAAAGTGCGAAATTATTCCATCCTGGAAAACTGGACAAGCCTCGAAAAGGTCGTGGGGCTGTGCTTTTTCGGTCCGGTTCCGCGGTCGTTTATTCAAGTTCAGGAGGTCGTGGATTCCATCGCCGCAGCGACCGGCTGGGCGCTGACCCTGCAGGATGCATTGCACATTGGCGAGCGCGCCACCAACCTCGCCCGCGCCTTTAATGTGCGCAACGGTTTTTCGCGCAAGGATGACACGCTCCCCTCTCGCCTCTTCCAACCGCTGGAAAACGGGACGCTCCAGGGAGCTGTCATTGACCGGGACGCGTTTGAGCAGGCACTCACCCAGCTTTACACCCTCAAGGGATGGAGCCCCGAAACCGGCGTTCCCACGCGCGAGCGCCTGCGCGAGCTCGAGATCGAGTGGGTAGCCGACCTGCTGGGGGTATAGCTGCAACTACGAAATGTTTCGGGTTTGTCATTCCGAAGGAGCGCCTTATGCGACTGCGAAATGTTTCGGGTTTGTCATTCCGAAGGAGCGCCTTGCGCGACTGCGAAATGTTTCGGGTTTGTCATTCCGAAGGAGCGCCTTATGCGACTGAGGAATCTCCGACTAACGACAAGCAGCCATTTCGTGGAAACGATTAGTCCGCACTAATGCAACTGCACCTCGGCGGGCACCTCAGTTGGTATGACCCGGACAAGCGCGCATCATTCGATTTGCGTCTTGATGGACCGATGCGCCTGGCAGATCTGCTCGAACGCCTCGGCATACCGCCGGCCGAGGTCGCGGTGGCGGCAGTCAATGGAACGGCCGTCGAACTCGCGGAGGCGTACATTACCGATAGAGACCGGGTCGATCTGCTACCGCCGATTGGTGGAGGTTACAGAGTTTTGATTAATTAATGTCCGCGCTTGTGCCGCCACGGCAGGTCAGAACCAAAGATGCATGCCCAGAGACGCTTTTGCGAGCGGCGCGTGCGTGCCAGTCCAGCCATCACGTATCCTTGCAGTTCAGCCTTGTTATGCGGTGCCGTGCTCGCTGTATATTCACTAATCTGAGCCCACACGCCCTCTGCTGGATTGAGTTCCGGGGCAGCGGTCGGAAACCATTCCACCATCAGCCGCGGATGGCGCGCCAGAAACGCTTTGACGATCTTCCGTTTATGGATCGGATGCTTATCCCATAGCAACACGATCGGACCATGCACATGCACCAACACGTGTTCCAGAAACTCAACGATCTGCTTACCGGTGACTGTATCCCAATACGACCGCACATACAGTTTCAGCTTGCGCCCGCCAGGAGTCAGACACAAGCCCCCAATCAGATTCAACCGGTCCTTATGCTCGACGCTCGTCCAAATGGTCGGGGTTTCCCCGCGCGGGGCCCAGGTGCGCTTCAAGGGCGACACCAAGGAAAACCCGCTTTCATCGAGAAAAACGAGGGTCGCGCGGTGCTGACGCCACTTTTTTTACCCGATACCAAGTGGCGCGCCGCCAGCGCACAACGGCCTCCTTGTCCCCACCGAACGAGCGCCGTTGGGGTTTCTGACTACTCCAGCCCATTCGTTGTAGGAGACGCCAGACAGCACTGGGCTTGTAGGGCACGGCGAACAACTTCCGAATCAGTTGAGCGATGCGCGCCAGCGTCCAATAGTCTTCGACATAACCTTGTGCCAGTGCCCCTTTGTGCAAAGTCTCTTTTAAATGTTCTACTTGCTCCTCGGACAAGCGCGCCGGGCGTCCGGGGCGGCGCTGGGCAGACTTGGGTTTGGCCGTGTGTGCTTGTTGCTGCCAACGGCGCACACTGCGTTCAGTGGCACCAACTTTCCGGGCAACCTGTTGCGGATTCTTTCTTTGCCGCAGCAAGCGGCGGGCGCGCTGACGTCGTCTTGCCAGTTGCTGAGTTGTACCGAAAGGTCTCATACTGCACATTATCGCACATCCGAGAGCCTTCCGGACATTAATTAATCAAAACTCTGTAGTTTGTTTTGACGAAAAACCGGTCGAACTGCATGCGCACGTCCGGCAGCCCCTGCCGATTCGCAGCGGCCAGCCGCAACGGGTGGACTACGAATACAAGCGGGCTGGGGTGCGGAATGTCTTTCTCTTTCTCGAACCAAAAGCCGGACAGCGGCATACTCTAGTCACCGCACGGCGGACCAAACTGGATTGGGCGAAAGCGATGCGTTACTTACAGAATTTTCAATAATTAATCCTGATTCACTGACACATTTAACACATTGAGGCACTGCTCACGATTTCGTGTATCATTTGGTGTATCGAAGACCAAAGGAGCACGAATCATGAGCAGCAGCTACGAATTATATACGCGAATCTTTCGCACGGTGCACCCACGATTTGACTCATTAAGAATGTTACCGAAAATGATTCGTTGCCTAATGGGAAATTGTTACCCAAATTAGCATCGTTGACTCACGGGAAAATGTTACTCCAACTCAGGAGTCCTTTTTGTGAGTCATACCAAACCGTCTGCCCAGTAGCTCGAAAAACTGCGGGAGCGTTATGCGCACGCCGCCAAGAAAGAGCGCGGTCACATCCTCGACGAATTCGTCGCCACGACCGGCTATCATCGCAAACATGCGATTGCCCTCTTGGGGGGACACCGGCACCATCGCGCCCCGACAAAACCGATCCGGCGACCACGCGCCCGCTTCTATACCGATGAAGACCAGCGC
>JBAVQS010000188.1:0-5357 GCA_049694275.1 Anaerolineae bacterium
GGGTGCCGCCGCTAAAGCGGCCATCCGTGATGAGCGCCACCTTGTCCCCCAGCCCCATCCCCATAATCGCGGATGTGGGCGAGAGCATCTCTTGCATCCCCGGCCCGCCGCGCGGCCCCTCGCCGCGGACGACGACGACATCGCCTGCCTGGACCTCGCCGTTGAGAATGCCACGCATCGAGCTCTCTTCCGATTCATAGATGCGCGCAGGACCGCTAAAGTCGTGCATCCCCGCCGCCACGCCGCCCGTTTTCACCACCGCGCCGTCGGGGGCAAGATTGCCAAAGAGGATGGCGAGCCCGCCGGTGCGGGAATGGGGATTGTCAAGCGGGCGAATCACCTCGCGGTCGGCGACCGGCGCGGCCGCAACGCTTTCGCGGAGAGAGTGCGTGGTGACGGTGATGCGGTCGAGGTGCAGGGTGTTACCCCCCGACGCAATGGTCGAGAGAATGCCCGGGATACCGCCCGCGCGGTGGACATCCTCCATGTGCCATTTGCCCGCGGGTGAAACCTTGCAGAGGTGCGGGACCTTGGCGGCGACGGCATTGATTCGGGAGAGAGGGTATTCGATCCCGGCCTCGTGGGCAATCGCCAGCGTGTGCAGCACCGTGTTGGTCGAGCCCCCCATCGCCATATCGAGCGCAAAGGCGTCGTCGATCGCTTCGGGGGTCACGATCTGACGCGGGGTGATATTTTTCGCGACCAGTTCCATTACCTTACTCGCCGCCGTGCGGGCCAGTTGCTCCCGTTCCGCGCTGAGGGCCAGCGCCGAACCGTTGAAGGGCAGCGCCAGGCCGAGCGCCTCCATCAAACAATTCATCGAGTTGGCCGTAAAGAGGCCCGAGCACGAGCCACAGGCGGGACAGGCATAGTCCTCAAGCGTTTTCAGCCGCGCGGCGTCAATCTTGCCCGCCTGGTAGGCGCCAACGCCTTCAAAAACGCTAATCAGGTCAATGATCTGCCCGTCGGGTGTGCGTCCCGCTGGCATCGGGCCGCCCGAGACAAAGATCGCTGGAACATCCACGCGCACGGCGGCCATCAGCATTCCGGGGACGATCTTGTCGCAGTTGGGGATGCAGATCATGCCGTCGAACTGGTGCGCGCGGATCATGGTCTCGACGGAATCGGCGATGAGCTCGCGCGAAGGGAGCGAGAACTTCATCCCGACGTGGCCCATAGCGATACCGTCGTCCACCCCGATCGTGTTGAATTCGAATGGGACACCGCCGGCCTCGCGCACCGCCTGCTTGACCAGCGCGCCAAAGGCCTGGAGATGGACGTGGCCGGGGATGATATCGACGTAGGAATTGACGATGGCGATAAAGGGCTTGTCGAAATCGGCGTCCTTGACCCCGGTCGCCCTGAGCAGTGAGCGGTGCGGCGCCCGCTCGAATCCGCGTTTAATCGTGTCTGATCGCATGATAAAAGGAAAAGCTCCTGGAAATAGAATGGGCGGGTGTGCTGCCTAATGGTTGTAACAATCGGTCATGCACTCACCCGCCCAATCCTGTACCTGCTTCGGATCTTCCGCCGTCCCCTTTTGCGGAGAACGGCGAGCCGTATCCGCAGTCTGAGTTGATCCATGAGCGTACAGGGAGGTCAAACGCGCCATCACCCATCCCTGGGTATGGTTGCTATCTGATTTAGGGGACATTTGCATAGCCATTTTTCCTTCTCCTTTCCTAAAAAAATAAAGCAGGCAAAACGCCTACTTCATCTTTGAAGGACGCACAGAAACAAAAAAACCGCCCTCTCGGTTTGGGCGGTTTCGATTTGCGATTTTCTCGCTTATCGTCGTCGGCGGCGTGTGCTGACGGGCACCCAAACCAAGTTACGCCTGTTGCTAAGGATAATCGCAACAAGCATAATAACGACGACAATAAGGGATAGGCCAACGAACATGATGGGGCTACTATACCAGAAAAGCATCGACCTGTCATCAGGCATTTTGTCCTAATGTGACCCCCAAGATTTGTGCATTCTGCACATACTCCCGGGCTGCAAAAATGCTTGACAAAAGGGCAAATCCTGTGGTATTGTGACGACCGTGACGATCTTCAGCCGCTCGCTCTTTGCGTTTTATGGCTATTTTAGCTCCACTCGCACGCGGGGTCGAATCGTCACGCCATAGGGTTTTGCCGGAATCATCAGAGCGTGGGGATTGACCCCACGCTCTTTTTTTGTTTCACGGAGGCTGTACATGACCATCATTGCCTTTCAGGGCGAAGACGGCGCCTATTCGCAAGAGGCCATCTTTCAGACATTCGGGTCCGAGACGCCGACCCTTGCCTGCCATACGTTCCTCGAAATCTTCCAGGCGGTCGAGTCCGGGCGCGCCGACTTGGGAATGGTCCCCATCGAAAACTCAACCGCCGGCGCGATCAACCAATCCTACGACCTGCTCCTGGATTATGATCTCAAGATTACGCGGGAGGCGGTCCTGCGGGTGCGACACGCCCTCCTGGCGCGTCCCGGGGTGCGCCTGGACGATATTCGACGCGTCTATTCGCACCCTTCCGCTCTAGCCCAGTGCGAGCAATTCATCACTTCTCACCACTGGGAGCCGGTCGTCGCCTATGACACCGCCGGGTCAGCCAAGCAACTGGCCGGCGCCACGGAGGTCGATGCCGCGGCGATTGCGAGTGAGACCGCAGGGCGCTTGTATGGCCTCCAGGCGCTCATGTGCGGCGTCGAGGATCGCTCCGACAACCTGACGCGCTTTTTCGTCATCGGGCACGCCGAATCCCCGCGCACCCAGAAATCAAAAACGTCCATCGTGCTCGCCACCCGCCATACGCCGGGCGCGCTCTACGACTGCCTGGGGGAATTCGCCACACGCCGCATCAACCTCACCAAGCTCGAATCGCGTCCCGACCGGCGCCATCCCTGGCATTACGTGTTTTATCTCGATTTTGAAGGGCACTGGCAAGATCCGGCCTGCGGGCAGGCGCTCGTCGGCCTACTCAATATCAGTTCGTTCGTCAAGGTCCTCGGCTCATACCCCATGGCCGCGGTTCCCGATTCCATTTCCCATTAGGGATGGGTTTGAAACCTGCCCTATCCTTACATACCGTCAGGAGAATTATTCAATGGTTATTATCATGAAACATGGCGCGACGACTCAAGAGATCGACGAGGCCATCACCCACATCAAGACCCTGGGGTTCCAGGCTCACCCGGTCTACGGCGAAGAGCGCACGATCATCGGAGTGATTGGGGATGAGCGCCCCCTCGAACCGGACCAGTTCGAGTTACTGCCCGGCGTCGAGCGCGCGGTCCGCATCCTGCACCCCTTCAAACTGGCCTCGCGTGACTTTCACCAGGCGGATTCGATATTCAAGATCAATGGGCATTCGGTTGGCGGCGAGCAAATCATAATCATGGCCGGTCCCTGTTCGGTCGAATCGCGCGAGCAGTTGATGGAGACAGCGGCCGCGGTCAAAGAGGCAGGCGCACATATCCTGCGCGGCGGAGCGTTCAAGCCGCGCACCTCACCCTATGCCTTTCAGGGGTTGGGCGTCAAGGGGCTCGAACTGTTGAGCGAAGCGCGTGAGGCTTACCAGATGCCGATCATCACCGAGGTCATGTCCCCTCAGGATGTCACGCTCGTGGCGCAGTATGCAGACATCCTGCAAATCGGCGCGCGGAACATGCAAAATTTCGCCCTGCTCCGTGCGGCCGGCGAGATTCAAAAACCGATCCTCTTGAAACGCGGGCTCATGTCCACTATCGAGGAACTGCTGATGGCGGCCGAGTACATCCTCTCCCAGGGCAACCCGCGGGTCATGCTCTGCGAACGCGGCATCCGCACCTTCGAGCCCTCAACGCGCAACACGTTCGACATCAACGCCATCCCCGTCCTCAAATCGCTCACCCACCTGCCTGTCATCGCCGATCCCTCGCATGGCACCGGCAAGTGGGAGCTCGTGTTGCCGGTCGCGCGAGGGGCGGTGGCCGCCGGCGCCGACGGGTTGATCGTCGAGGTGCACTGCGACCCCGCGCACGCGCTCAGCGACGGCGCCCAATCGCTCAAGCCGGACAAGTTTGTGCGCATGGTCGGCGAGATCCGCCGCGTCGCCGCCGCCGTCGAGCGAACGGTTTGAGGAATACCTCCGGTCTACCAGTACAAACAGGAAGGCCCTTGCACCAAACGGCAATTCATGGGTATAGTATATGCTGTAATACTTGATTGATTTCTCTCAGTGTAACGTTTGGGGATGCCAAGACTAGAACATCAAGGAGAAAACAATGTCCCATACGAACTTGACCGTTTATGGCGCAAGCTGGTGCAGCGACTGCAAACGCGCCAAGATGTTTCTGGGCGAGCAGCGCGTCCATTATAACTGGGTGGATGTCGAACAGAATGCGGATGGGCTTGCGTTTGTCGAGAATGCGAATCACGGCAAACGAATCATCCCAACGATCGTGTTTGACGACGGCAGCCTGCTCATCGAGCCGAGCAATGCCGAATTGGCTGCCAAGCTCGGGCTCCAGACGCAGGCGAGCATGCAGTATTACGACCTTATCGTCATCGGCGGCGGTCCCGCCGGGCTGACGACGGCGCTCTATGGGGCGCGCGAGGGGCTGGCCGTTCTGGTCATCGAAAAGAGCGGGCTGGGCGGCCAGGCCGGGGTAACCGAATGGCTCGACAACTTTCCCGGCTTTCCGGACGGCATCGGCGGCAGCGATTTTGCCGACCGCCTCGTACGCCAGGCGCGGCGCTTTGGCGTCGAGCTGTTGCAGGCGCAAGAGGTAACGAGCTTTCGTACGGAAGAAGAATCACACTATGTGACCACCACCGACGGCAATGAATACGGCGCACGGGCAATCCTGATTGCAACCGGCAGCCGGTATCGCCGGCTGGGCGTCCCCGGCGAGGAAGAGCTGATTGGCGCCGGCGTCCACTTTTGCGCGACGTGCGACGGTCCTTTTTACAAGGGTAAGGAGCTTGCGGTTGTCGGCGGCGGGAACAGCGCGGGCGAAGAGAGTCTCTTCCTGGCGCAGTTTGCCAGCCACGTCACGATCCTGGTGCGCGGGCGAGAGATGACGGCGAGCAAAATTGTCGTTGACAAAGTCACTGAAAATCCCAAAATCAGTGTCCGCTATAACACCTCCATCGCCGAGTTGCACGGCGAGGGCAAGCTCAAGGGCATCACAGTCTCCGATGGACAGACCGGCCAGACTGAACTGATTCACCCTGCCGGACTCTTTGTCTTTATCGGCCTCACCCCCAACACCGCCTTTTTGCCCACAACCATCGAACGCGACCCGTACGGCTTTATCAAGACGAGCCCGATGCTCGAAACCAGTGTTCCCGGCGTCTTTGCCGCCGGCGACGCACGGCTCGGGAGCACCAA
>JBAVQS010000189.1:0-5125 GCA_049694275.1 Anaerolineae bacterium
GGGAGCGTAACGCCGGTCGCATTTGGCGCCAGCGCCGACCTCCTGAACTATATCGATTCGAGCACGGGTGGGACCAACTATTACTATATCGTCTGCGCGTTCAATGCCGTGGGGAACCAGTCGTGCAGCCCCGCGCAAAACGCCCCCACGGTCACGCCCGTCACCTTTTCGTCGTTCGATGCGGGCAAGCCCGGCTGGCTGAACACGCTCGCGGGCCGGCTCGCACTGTCCGGGCAATCGTCGAAGGAAAATCTCCTATCCTGGACGGCGGAGGACCAGGCCAAGATCGCGGGCTTTGATGTCTATCGGAGCGAACAGGCCGGCGGCCCGTATGTCAGGCTGAATGCCGAGCTGATCCCGGCGGAGACCGGATCACTTGTCGAAACGCGCTATGGGTATGCGGACCAGACCGCGCTCGCGGGACGCACCTACTATTATGCGATCGACGAGGTGGCGCTGGATGGAACGCGGGCGCGGCATGGGCCGGTGGCGCTCACCGCGCCGGTCAACCTCTCCCTGCCGGACCTGCGCACGATGCTCCTGGCCGCCGGTCTGGCTGTCGGGATGCTGGCGAGTATCGTGATTGCTCGCCGCCGGATAGCCCGCCGGTAAGAGATGATTTTGAAAGGGGCGCGTCTCCCGCGGTTCAGCCTCAGGGCGCAGATCTATGTCGCCGTGTTCATGCTGGCGCTGGCGTTCGTGCTGGTGGCGACGGCGGGCTGGGTCGATGCGGGCAATCAGGCGCAGCGCCGGGCCGAGCAAGAGATCGACGACGCGCTCGACAACCTGACCTCGCACTTGAACGGCACGACCCAGGACCTCCAGGCGCTCGGCAATTGGATTGTCTCTCAGCCCGACCTCGGCAACCTGGTCCAGGCGCACGATAGCTCCGGCATCATGCGCTACCTGGGGCCGTGGACCGAGGCGGGCCTGGTGAACTCTGTTGTCGTCTGCGACGGCGACGGGCGCATCGTCGCGAGCCTGGGGCAGTCCCCGGTGGCCGCGCCCGGCGAGACGATCCGCGCGCGGCCCGGCATCGCGCCGGCGCTGGCGGGCACGCGTTCCGCCGCGATCACGTACGACGGCGCGGTGATCCGGCAAGAATTTATCTGGCCGCTCTACAGCGCGCAAAAGAGCCTGCCGGCCGGCGCGCTCGTGTTTGACTTTTCCATCGACCACGACCTGCTCCAATATCACGCGCGCCCCGGCCAGCACATTGCGGTCGCGAACGCGGACCAGTTCGTCGTGTTGACCCTGACCGATCAGCAGGGACAGCCCTTGCCGGGGCAGCGCGCGCCGGCCGAGCTCGCGCTTGCCCAGCAGGCCGGACGCGCCACCGCGCCTGTCATTCTCCCCACGGCGGTTGGTTCCCTCCTCTTTAAATTTCGCCCGTTCAAATCCTCGGCCGGCGCTCCCGGCGGGATGTACGGCGTCGGCATTTCGCTGGATGGATTGGCGCAGGACCAACTGGCGCAGTTTCGTACCTGGCTCCTCGGGCTGGCGTTGATCGGGCTGGGGGTGTTGGCCGCCGGCATCCTCTATGCGCGGGTGCTGACGACGCCGATTCGCTCGCTTGATACGGCGACGCGGGCGATGGCGGGAGGGGACCTGGCGACGCCGATCCGGCTGGCACGCAATGACGAGCTGGGGGACCTGGCGCGGCAGATGGACGCGATGCGCCGCGAGATCGGGCAGGCGATGGGCGCGGCGACGCTGGAAAAGAGCCGGCTGACGGCGGTGATTCAATCGATGGGCGCGGCGGTGATGATTACCGACGCCGAGCTGCGAATCGTGACGGCGAACCGGATGGCCGAGGCGCTGCTCCAATCCCGACAGGACCAACTGGCGAGCCGGCGGCTGGACGAAATCTTTGCGGTCAATGCGCCCGCCGGCGCGGGGAATGGACTGCCGGGCCTGGGGGAGACCGAGATCGGGCCGGGGAACGCGCCGCTCATCCGGGGCCGGTTTCCGCTCCGTGCCCGCCCTCAGCAGGTGCTCGAGGTCGTCTCCTCTGAGATCGAGATCGACCGCCAGGCGGCCGGATACGTGCACCTGCTGCAGGACCCGGCGACGCTGGAGCAATGGACGCGGGCGCAGGACGAGTTCATCATCAATGCGTCGCACGAACTGCGCGGCCCTCTCGCTTCGCTCCGCGCCTCGATTGAGGTGTTGGTAGCGGATTACCGGAGCATGACGGATGCGGATTTGCACCTGATGCTGGATACCGTGTGGCGGGGAGTAATCCGGTTCCAGGCGCTGGTCGAAAACCTGACGGACCTGGGGACGATCCGGACCGGGCGCCTGCGGGTCAAGCTGCGGCCGGCGCGCGTCGACGAGTTGATCGAGCACGGCGTGAGCCAGATTCAGCCGATCCTGAATGCGCGGGCGCAGCCGATTGAGCTGGACCTGTCGCGGTTGGATGGGGGGCTGGTCCTGGCCGACCGGCCGCGCATTGCGCAGGTGTTGGTGAACCTGCTGACGAATGCGAGCAAGTACGGTCCGGAGGGGCAGCCGATTCGCATTGCGGCGTATCCCGCGGAGGCGGGCGATGGACGCCTGATCATGATTGAGGTGACGGATCGCGGGCCAGGGATTCCGGCAGAAGAGCAGGCGTTAATCTTTCAGCGATTTTATCGCGGGCGGCGCGCCGAAGAGGAGGGGATCGGCATCGGGCTCGGGCTGGCGCTGGCGCAAGAGATTGTGCACGCGCACGGCGGGCAGATTGGGGTGCGGAGCGCGCCGGGCGCGGGGACGACGTTCTGGTTTAGCTTGCCAGGGGCGAGGGGATAGTCAGGTGGTCGAATAGTCGGGAGGCAGAGATTGAACCGCAAAGGACACGAAGGACGCGAAGGGGGAACAGGGGTCAGCAGATGTAACAATGGCCCTCGAAAATACCGAGGGTCCATAAGCGGATGGATAATCGTTGGGTCAGGCGATTGGGCCGAGCATGGGCAGGGTGAGCCAGCGGTTCACCCCTACATTGTATCGGGGGTAGCAGGGCGAACGCCGTTCGCCCCTACAGCGCGGGTTTGGCCTCCGATTGCAGGTCGCGGAGGAGGCGGGCGAAGGCTTTCTGGTATTGGTCGTGGTTTTTCCAGTGGGTGAAGTCGCCGATGTGGTGTTGGCTGATGGTCGCGGCCCAACCGCCAGGGCTGTGTAACACGGCGTCGTCGAGACGGATGGGGAAGAGGACCTGCCGCTTTTCCAAAAGCTCGCGGTGCAGGGCGGTCGCAACCTCATGCTCGACCCAATTGCTCGCCAGCGCGTGTTCCGAGAGCACGATCATGAATTTGTCATAGAGGCGCACTGCGTCGTCAATCTCCTTGAGAAACGGCGAGCCGATCTTGAGGTCTTCGGGCGCGAACCAGACGCGCACCCCTTTCGCTTGCAGGTCCGCGTGCAGGCGCTCCGCGAATTCCTGGTCCTTGCTCGAATAGGAGATGAAGGCGGAATAGAACTCGATGGCCTTGCCGACGAGCGAGCGTGCAAACGTAATCATGGTCTCCGGCACACCGCACCCGCGTAAGAAGACTTCGGGGATGTTGCCGCCGGATTTGTAGAGCGTGTCAATGCCGATGGTGGAAGGGCCTTCGTGCTTCACGGTGTCAAGCCCTTTGACCTGGCTGAGGTCCACGTTCGTAAAGCGAGTGTGACGCAGTTCTGCCTCGTCGAGGTTAGCTCCGCCAAGAACTGTTTCATAGAGGTCCGCCCCGAGGAGGTTCGCCCCGCGGAGGTTCGCCCCGCGGAGGTTCGCCTCGTAGAGGTCCGCCCAGTAGAGGTGCGCCGCGAAGAGGTTCGCCTCGCTGAGGTTCGCCTGGCTGAGGTCCGCCCCGCTGAGGTTCGCCCCGCTGAGGTCCGCCCCGCTGAGGTTCGCCCCGCCGAAGTTCGCCCCGCTGAGGTTCGCCCCGCTGAGGTTCGCCCCGCTGAGGTTTGCCCCGCTGAGGTCCGCCCCGCCGAGGTCCGCCATGCTGAGGTCCTGATTCGACAGCTTTGACTTGTCCGCCTGCCCATTCACAATCTGCCAGACTAGGCGCCATTTGGAATCGATCTGTGTGCTCTCATCGATTGTAACTGCGAGGAGGTTCGCGTGGCTGAGGTCCGCCCCGCGGAGGTGCGCCGCGCGGAGGTGCGCCGCGCGGAGGTGCGCCGCGCTGAGGTCCGCCGCGCTGAGGTTCGCCCCGCTGAGGTTCGCCTCGCGGAGGTTCGCCTGGCTGAGGTCCGCCGCGCTGAGGTCCGCCGCGCTGAGGTGCGCCGCGCTGAGGTTCGCCCAGCGGAGGTTCGCCCTGCTGAGGTTCGCCGCGCTGAGGTCCGGGCGAAAGTCGGGGTCAGCCTCTCGCCTCCCCTTTAGCCAGTTGTTCCACTCTGTGCAATCTTTCGCCTCACTGCATTTCTTCAGGAGCGCAAGCTGATCTGGGTCTGCCATGGGTGACTCCTTGCGGGTAGCGGGTGTCAACGAATCTTGAACGACCCCCGACAATACCGGGGGTTCATAAACGAATAACGAATGGGGGCAACGGGCAGGGCGAACAGCAGGGCGAACGCCGTTCGCCCCTACACCGATGCGCGGGGATAGCGAGCCGTTCGCCCCGACACCGGTGCGCGGGGATAGTATAGGGGGGATGGGGGTAGGTTTGGCATGTTTTTCCAGCTAAAGCCCTTCATTACGCGAGCTCCGCAAAGAGACGGTCAAGGTCGGGGTTGTCGGCGATGGCGAGGACGCGGGCGCGGATGTTGGGTTGGTTTACGTCCAGGCGGTGGATGTGGCCTTGATTGTCTACGCGGAGGATCTCGATGCGGCCAAATTGGTCGCCGTGTTTTTCGGCATACGCAGCCAGGCCGCGCGCTTTGTAACTCGCGTCGGCAAGGTTTTCTTCGTGCGGGTCGAGGATGTCCACCGTGATGCCGTTGTCACCCGACCGGAAGATGAGCAGGTCGGGATAGAGGCCCTTGTCCTGATCGCCCATGCGATAGGGGATGCAGAGCGCCCAGTCTTTGCGCGGAATGTTGCGGAGCCATGCAATTACAGACGGGTTGATTATTTCGGCTTCGAGAATCCTGGTTTCCCATGTGTTGGCGTGCCAGCCGAATTTGCCGTTGGCGTTGACGTAGAGGTGTTTGGGCCATT
>JBAVQS010000190.1:0-20012 GCA_049694275.1 Anaerolineae bacterium
TTTGGACCGAGCGGCGCGGGCAAGTCGCTGACCCTGGCGGCTATTGCCGGCTTGCTGGCGCCGGATATGGGACGCATTGCAATCGGCGACCGTGTTCTCTATGATTCGGCGCAGGGCATTGCTCTGCCGTCCCAAGCGCGCCGGCTGGGCCTCGTCCGTCAGGATCTGGCCCTTTTTCCGCATCTCACCGTCGAGCAGAATATCGGATACGGGTTGTTTCGCAGGCCGCGTTCGGCGGCGCGGGCGCGCGTGGACGAGTTTCTTGACCTGATGGGGCTCGCGTCCCTCCGCACGCGCCGCCCCGACGCGCTCTCCGGCGGACAGCAGCAGCGCGTGGCGCTGGCCCGGGCACTGGTGACCCAGCCTTCGCTCCTCTTGCTCGACGAGCCTTTTTCCGCCCTCGACCAGCCGACCCGCATGCAGCTCCGGGCCGACCTGCAGGCGCTACAGCGCCGGCTGGAAACCAACCTGCTCTTTGTCACGCACGACTTGAGTGAAGCATGTTTGCTTGCCGATTACCTCGCCGTTGTCGACCGTGGGCGGCTGGCTCAGTTCGATACGCCGGAACAGGTTCTGCGTCTCCCGCAAACCCTGCGCGTCGCCCAGGTCGTCGGGGTCCAAAATATTTTGCCGGGGATAATCCTCTCGCCGGGCGTTATCCGCATCGGCGAACGTGAGCTGCAGGTGGACACGCGCGGTTTTTTGCCGGGACAGCCGGTGTATGCGTGCCTGCGCCCCGAGCGGATTACGCTGGTTCGCAAGGAGCGCGCGCTTGACGAGCTACCGAACGTCATGGAGGGGGATTTTATCGGCGAGGAGAGTGACGCGGCCAGCGTCCGGCTGCGCCTGCGCGCTCGGGGGCCGCGTCTCGCGCCCGGCCAGCCGTTCGACCTCTATATCGACACCCCGATGTATGTCTATGAACGGTTCAACCTGGCGATAGACCGTCATTGGGCAATCTCGATCAAACCGGGTACGGTGCACCTTTTGGCAGAGTGATCCCTTTTTGCGATGCCTTGCTGCTCATGCTAGAATGCGGTCTAATAGAACGGTACATCGATTCCAGAGGAGAGCTTTCATGCACGATCTTGAATCCGATATCGACCATATCCTTGTCACCCCTGAAGCGATCCAAAAGCGCTGCCAGGAATTGGGCGCGCAGATCTCGGCGGACTATGTCAATCAGGATCTCCTGCTCGTCTGCATTCTCAAGGGAGGCGTTATCTTTTTGAGCGACCTGAGCCGGGCACTCTCAACTCCCCACGCGATTGACTTTATGGCGATCTCATCCTATGGGAGCACCCGGACCGCCTCCTCCGGCGTCGTCCGCATTTTGATGGACCTCAACGCGAGCATCGAGAATCGCCACGTGCTGATTATTGAAGATATTATCGACACGGGGCATACCCTGCACTATATCCTTGAGAATCTCCAGACGCGCGACCCGGCGAGTCTCAAGATTTGCACACTGCTTGACAAGCCCTCCCGGCGCGAGGTCGATATCAAGATCGACTATGTCGGCTTTTCCATCCCGAACGAGTTCGTCGTCGGCTATGGTTTGGATTATAACGAGTTCTACCGCAACCTCCCCTATATCGGCGTCCTCAAGGCCGAGCGATACGCAAAATAGAGGCTCACGGTCACGAAAGCGAAAAAGCCAAGACCTCAAACCCTGCGAGGGCTTGAGGTCTTGGCTTTAATCTCGAATCTTATCGACCGCCTGCTTGACCCGTTCCAGCGCCTTGTGAATATTCTGCAAAGAGTTGGCGTAGCTAAAGCGGATATATCCCTCGCCGTATTCGCCGAAAGCGGTCCCGCTCAGACAGGCCACGCCTGCCTCTTGCAGCAAGTAATCGGCCAGCTTGCGTGAAGGCCATCCGACGCCGGTAATATTCGGAAAGGCGTAAAAGGCGCCGCGCGGCAATTCGCATCGAAAACCGGGAATCTGGTTCAAGCCCTCGACAATCACGTCGCGCCGCTCCTTGAAGGCCGCGACCATCTTTCGCACCTCGTCCTGCGGGCCGTTCAATGCCTCGACCCCGGCCCACTGCGTCAGCGCCGATGTGCAGGAATTGGAATTGTTCATCAACTGGGTAATGTGCGGCGCGAAACTTTCGTGCATCACTCCGTAGCCGAGACGCCACCCCGTCATGGCATAGGTCTTGCTGAACCCGTCCAGAATGATGGTGCGCTCTGGCATGCCGGGCAGGCTTGCCAGGCTGCTAAAGGTTCCATCGTACAGAATCTCGTTATAGATCTCGTCGCTCAGGACTGGGATATTGCGCGCTGTCGCGATGGCGGCAATTACCTTGAGATCGTCCGGTTCCAGCACGCCGCCCGTCGGGTTCTGGGGCGAGTTGATGATGATCAACCGGGTCCGGTCGCTCACCAGCCGCGCGAACTCGTCCGGGTCAAACCGGAAATGGTTCTCCTCCCGCAGCCGGTAAAAAACCGGCTTGCCGCCCGAAAAACGAATCATGGACTCGTAAATCGGGAACCCCGGGTCGGGTGTCAACACCTCATCGCCGGTGTCAATCATCGCAAGCATGACAAAGAACATGATCGGCTTGCCGCCTGGCGTAACGACCACCTGCTCGGGTTTTACCGTGATGCCGCGCGTCGCGCTCACATGCCTGGCAATGGCCTCGCGCAGTTCGGGAATGCCCGCGCTCGGCGTATACTTGGTCGCGCCGTTCTGTAACGCGTGCGTGGCGGCCGCGACGATATTCTGGGGCGTCGCAAAGTCTGGCTCGCCCACCTCCAGATGCACGATATCCCGTCCCTGGGCTTCCAGGCCTTTGGCCTTGACCAGGACGTCGAAAGCCGTCTCTCTGCCGAGCCGGCTCATTCGTTCAGCTAGTTTGTACATAGACCTCACCCTTGAGTATTTTGGGGCGAGTGGTGACGCGTCCGCGCCAGGCGATGTTCCTGCCGCCGCGCCCCCTCCTCCCAGCGCCGTCGTTGCGCTTCTGACTCTAGGACGAGCGGGGGCACCGGTGTCGGGCGCCCATTCTCGTCCAATGCGACATAGACCAGATAAGCCGAATTGGTATGCGTTACCTCTCCGGTCATGATGTTTTCGGCTTCGACCCGGACTCCCACCTCGATGGATGTCCGGCCGATCCAATTGATCGATGCGCGAAAAGTCACCAGGTCGCCGACGCGAACTGGCGACAAAAAGGTCATGGAATCCATCGTCACCGTGACCGTCGGCCGGCGCGAATGCCGGATGGCGCAAATGCCTCCGGCCTCGTCCACGAGCTTCATAATATGCCCGCCGTGTACGTCTCCCAGCGCGTTGGCATCAGCCGGATTCATCCCCACCGCCAGCGTCAGCTCGGAATCGTGCACGTGCTTGGGCGGCAAACTCGAATCGCCGCCGCGAATATCCCGTTCGTGGATATTGTTGTCGTGGCTCATTTCCTTTTTGTATCCTTTGGTCGATCCCTTTTAGCTGCGTTCCCAATAGTACCATGCGGAATCCTGATCGGCGCGTTGCGGATCGACGGACGAATGGATCAGCCGGAATTGTGGCGAGAGGCACGCGGTCATCTCTTGCGGCGAAATCCCGAACCGCCTTGCCCCCATCACACGTGGGAAAAAGGCATAGACCAGGTAATGCCCGCCCGAACGTGTCCATTGTGCAAGATTTGCAACGTAACGGGGTCGGGCCATAGCATCAAAATTGTGAAAACAGCCAATGTCGAGCACGAAATCAACCGGCGGCAGGCTGCGCGGCGCGAGCACATCGGCGACGAACAACTCGGCCTGGACGCTCGCCGCTCGCGCCTTGGCCTGCGCCTGCTGAATCGCGCGGGGCACAAAATCGAGGCCCGTCACATCAAACCCGTGGCGCGCTAAATAGATCACGTTGGTTCCGGTTCCGCAGCCAATGTCGAGCGCCCGACCTGGAGGTAAATGCTCGGCTTCGACCAGATGGACTAGCTCGGGCGGCGTGATTCCCGTGTCCCAGCGCGGCCGGCCGGAGAGGTAGAACCATTCGTAAAATATCCGCCGAACGAGAGCTTCCAATCCCATATTCAATCACGATTTCAGGTCATTCAGCAATTGCTGCGCGCTCGCTTGCCATGAGAATTTCGTTGCCTGTTTCAACCCGCGCTCGGCCAGTTCGCGACGAAGCGCCTCGTCATCGATCAGTTGCCGAATCGCCGCCGTTAGTTCCTCGGTATCGCGCGGGTTGACGAGTATCCCTGCCTCGCCTGCCACTTCGGGCATGGAGGAGACATTCGATGTGATGAGCGGCGTACCACAGGCCATCGCTTCGAGCACCGGCAGGCCGAATCCTTCATAAAGGGACGGATAGACGAACAGGGTCGCGAGCGTATAAAGGGCCGGTAGGTCCGCGTCCGGAACAAAGCCGAGGAACCGCACGCGGTCGTTCGCGCCGAACTGAGCCGGCGCATCCAATATCTCTTGATACATCCATCCCCGTCCGCCCGCAATGACGAGGTCCCACTCCTCGCGCCGGGGTAGGCGCGCAAAGGCCTCAATCAGCCGCGCCAGATTCTTGCGCGGCTCGATGGTTCCCACGCTCAGGATAAACGGGCGTTCCAATTGATAGCGGGCGCGCACGCTGTCGAGCGTGTGCGCATCGGTCACGCGGCAGAAAAATGCCTCGACCCCCGAATAGAGCTTTTGCACCCGGTTGGCCGGAGCACTGAATAATTCGATCAGATCGTTGCGCGTTGCCTCCGAATCGGCCAGGATTAGATCAGCTCGGCGCACCGCCCGCGGAACAGCCCCTTCCAGATACCACTTGAGATTGGGCACGGCCGTCTCGGGCACGCGTTTGAACGAAAGATCGTGCACGGTCAGGATTTTCTTGTGCGCCCGCGTGGGAGGGAGGACGAAATCGGGCGAATACCAGACCTCACACCGGCCAACGAAGAATTCGACGGGGAGGGGCAGGGCCAGTCGCTGCCACAGTCGCGCCAGGGTTCGCTCGTCGAGCGGGGCGCGCACGAGCTGAAAATTGGACGGAAAATCCTCTGCGCGCTCCACTGCTTGCGCGCCCGGCGCAATATACCGCGCGTCGCGTGGGACGAATAGCGTGTATCGATTGTCGCGGTCGAGCGCTGCGAGCGCATGAATGAGCCCGCGCGTATAGCGCCCGATCCCTGCCCGCTGTCGCGCCGCGGCTGTATAGTCAATCCCCACTCTCATACCCTTTACGATTTACGTTTCACTTTTGAGGTGTCCGCCCGCATGTCCATATCGCACGGCGATCATCTCCGCCATGATGGACAGGGCCATCTCTTCCGGCGAGCGTGCTCCCAGATCCAGCCCGACCGGGCCGTACACCGTCTGCAAGAACTCGGCGCTCACCCCCTCGGCGCGTAGCTCTTCCATGTGTTTGCGCCGCGTCTCGCGCGACCCCATCGCGCCGATATAGCGCGCCGGGCTTTTTTCCAGCGCCTTGAGTGCGGGTAGGTCGAACTTGGGATCATGCGTCAAAATCACCACGTAGGTCGAGCGGTCGATATTCAAGTGCGCGAGCGCTTCGTCCGGCCACTCGACGATCAATTCGTCAACCTCCGGAAATCGCTCGCGGGTGGCAAAATGCGCCCGGCCATCCACGATCAGCACGCGAAACCCCAGGATGCGCGCGTATTGGGCCAGGGGAATAGCGGTCTGGACCGCGCCGACAATGATAAGCCGCGGCGGCGGCGCCCATACCTGGATAAAAACCTGATAGTCGCCGTAGATGCGCGTCTCGGATAGCTCTTGCTCCATCAGCATGCGTGCATCGGCCGCCACACGCGCTTGCAACTCGGATGGCGCCTCGCCCTGTATCGTCCCATCCGGATAGATAAAGGATTTGAGTCCTACCCCTGACGGGCCAGCTACCACAGTCGCCGCCGCAAACAGCCGCCTGGCCGCAATATTCTGCTCAAGAAGGTTAAACCAGTCAGACATAATCTGGTTGGATTATCAGTTGGTCGAATAGTCGGATGGTCGGATGGTCACGATACAAAGATCCGACTAGATGACTAGGAGACTAATTCAATAAACACCTTAATCTTGCCGCCGCAGGCCAATCCGACATCCCACGCTGTCTCGTCGGCAATCCCGTACTGGACCAGCTTGGGCTGGCCGGTTTTGAGCACATGCTGGGCCTCTTCAATCACAGCCCCTTCGACGCAGCCCCCGCTGACCGAGCCCAGGAATTCGCCCCGCGCGTTCACGGCCATGGCTGCGCCGACCGTACGCGGTGTCGAGCCGTCTGTCCAAGTGACGGTCGCCAGCGCGATCGGGTCGCCCCTTTCCCGCCATGCGGTGATTTGTGTCAATAGCTCTTGCATACGCTATGGCTCCAATAACTTGATTTGCCCTTCGATATAATCGGTGGACATTGGGCCGCCAATGTGAACCTCGCGAATGATGCCTTTGCTGTCAATAAACACCGTCGTCGGCAGCGCCTGCACGCGGTAGCGGTCTCCGACCTGTTGGTGGGGGTCCAGCAGAATCGGAAAGTGCAGGTGGTAAAGGTCTGCATAACCCGAGACGGCGTCCCTGTTGTCTCCCTGGTCCACGGCCAGGAACACCACGGCGCCATTATGCTGTTGGTACACCTTTTCGATGTTGGGCATCTCGGCGCTACACGGACCGCACCAGGTGGCCCAGAAATTCAGAATCACCGGTTTGCCGCGAAATTGGGCCAACTGAATGGTCTGCTGATCGATGCCCATGACCGCAAAGTCAATGGCCTCCGCACCCACCTTGGGACCAACCGGTATGACGGGGGTTTGCGTCCCCGTGTCATCCGCGGGCTTGTGAGCGAGCGGGTTGTTCGGAATGTATATTCCCTCGCGTGCGAGCAATACGCTGACCACCATACAGGTTCCGAGGCTCAAAAGGCTCAGACCCAATACCAACCCGGCGCCTAGCAAAATCTTTCTCCCCATATATTTCTACTCCGCCCCAATGATGTTTGATTATACACCAAAGCAAACGGTCTGATGCCTTGAACAGGTGTGCTAAATCGGCCGGCAAAAATGCTTGCGCCGCCGGGGACAGGGGACTATAATGCAACCCGGTTGCGTATTCAGCCCTGGAGTGTGATACATGTCTGTGGTCCACGAGTGTGAGGCGATCAAAGTACTCCCTTCCGGGATTATCGTCCGGTTGGGGGATGGCCGGGAAGGTTTTTTGCCGCGGCGTGAGTTTATGTTGTCCGGGACGCGGGACTTGCGCCAGGTGTTCCAGCCTGGCCAGCGATTCCAGGCCGTCGGCGAGGATGGTCAGGATCAAGAATCGGGACGCGTGCTCTTGCAGCTTGTTTCCCAGGACCACTGGAACCGGCTCCTCAAGGATTATCCCGTGGGCAGCACGGTCACGGGTCTGGTGACCGGGGTTGAACCGTACGGTGTCTTTGTCAATCTTCTCCCTGGCGTGACAGGATTGGCGCCGCGTGAAGAGATGACTGCCGGGATCATCGCCCGGACGGAGGATGCCGCCTGGATCGGCGATATGGTTCGTTGCCAGGTCGCGTCGGTCGATACTCAGGAGCACCGGGTGACGTTGAGTATCCGGGCGGCACGCGCCGGGCGCAGCGCCTCGCTGGAATCGGGGAATCTGAAACAGCCGGCGCCGGTTTCTGCGCCTGAAGTCCCGACCCTCGCGCCGGCGCCCGCTTCCACGGTTCAGGTTCCCTCTTTGCGCATCTTGATCGTCGACGATCAGGCGGAACTACGCGATCAATTGGCAGACCATCTCATGCACGCGGGACATGCGGTGCAAGAGGCGGACTCGGCAATGACGGCGCGGGTCCTGCTCGAGGCGCAGAGCTTTGATCTCATGGTCGCCGATGTCGCCATGCCCGGTATGACCGGCCTGGAATTGGCTGATCAAGTCCTGCTCCTTGCACATCACCCGCGCATTATTTTAATGACCGACTGGAGCCGCGCGCTCACCCTCCAGGTGGATATGGAGCGGTTGCACGCGCAGGGGGTAGACCTGATTACCAAACCGCGGCACGCGTTAGAACTGGACCAGATTCTGCAGAGTGATTATGGCAATGGAGTGGCGCAGGACGGGGCGCGACGGCGGCGCAATCCGGCGGCAGCGCAATTCCGTTCCAATCTCTCGCGCATGCTCAACGCGATCCTGCGCGATGTGGTATCCCAGACCAGTGCGAGCCTGGTGCTCGTCTTTTCGATCGATTCGCGCCTGCAGCGGCTACACATTGTCGGCCGGCGTGGCGACGACAGTAGCTTGCGCGAAAACGAGCTGCAAGCACACTGGCGCTATAGCCCGATCCGTGACGCGATCGAGGATGGCGACCTTGTCGTATCCAAAGATGCGCTGGCCGAAAGGGAGCAAAAGCGCTTTCAGTATCTCTTGCGGATCCTCGATTTCGGAAGCTGTGTCGGATATCCGGTTAACGCCCAATCGCCTACGGCAGTCTTTGCGTTTCACCCGGCGCCCCATCACTTTACGCACAACCATGAGAAATTCATCCGCGCCGCCGCGGAGCGAATCGGGGCGGCGATTGATCGCGACCTGATGGAAAAATCGCTGGCCCAGATGCAGCGGTATGTGCTCCTTGGGCAATTGTCGGCCGTGGTGGTGCACGAGATCAACAACAAGTTCGGCGCTTCCTACTGGCTCGCCAAAAAGTTGCCCGATGATTTAAAGACCCTCGAACGGCGGCTGGATGGGACGGACGTTGCCGCGCGTCGCGAGGCATGGCACAAGTCCTACAACCGCATCCAGGAAATCATCCAATCGATGAGCGATCTGGACAAGATTGTCGAGGGTTTTCATTCTCTCTTGAAACAGCAGGGGACGACACGTCTCAATGTCCACGAGATCGTCGAGCAGGCGGTGGCTTCGAGTCATTCGCTGGCCCAGGAGGCGCATGTCCAGATTCACACCCATTTCGACCACCCCACACCGTATGTTTTTGGAGAGGGCGCCTGGCTCCAACAGGCCTTTCTCAATACGCTGTTGAATGCGATTCAACAGATTCAAGAGAGCAAAGCCACCCCGCGGGGAAATATATTGGTCTCGACCGGCACGGCCCCGGGCGAGACCCACCTGGGGCTTCAGATTCGAATCGCAGATGATGGCCCCGGCATCCACAGCGCGCTGCGTGAGCGCATCTTTGATCTGGGATTCACCACGCGCGAACAGGGGAGCGGGATCGGCCTGTTTATGACACGTAACCTGGTACAATCGATGGGCGGACGCATTTCAATCCAGGAGAGCCATATCTTGTGGGGCACTACATTTCTGATCGAGCTTCCGGTCGCAGATGAAGACGATGGGCCGGTAGAGGGGCGGGGATGACAGACAAAAATCCGATTCGTTTGCTCGTCGTCGACGACGATTGGCGCTTTTGCCGGGCTATTGAAGAAGCCGTGGGGGATAGCACGGATGGGCGCTATGAAGTGAAATCGGCGACGACGGTGGCCGAAGCCAATCTCGTCGTAAGCTCGACCCGGTGGCCCTTTGACCTGTTCTTGATCGATCAACGACTGGAAGACCGGGAGATTGACGGCATCGAGTTGACGACCCGGCTGCTCAAGGCTAGCCCCAGCAGTGGGGCGATCGTTCTGACCGGTTTTGCCAGCGTCGAGGATGGCTTGCGCGCGTTGCAGGCGGGGGCGGATGACTATATTCCCAAAACCCGGAATTGGGATACCCTGTTCAAAGAGCTTACCCTGCGCATCAAGGTGCTGATCGAGAACCGGGAGATTCGGCGTCGTCGCATTCAAGAACTGGAAAGCCTCAACAAAATCCTCGAAGAGACCATCGGGTACGGGGCCGAGGCCGATCTGGAGGTGGTACTCAACTCGGTGGCCGAGCAGACTAACCGCGCCCTGCCCGGTGTCGATGCCATCTGCCTTTACTATATTGACCGTGAGACGCAAACCCCCCGGCTCGGCGGCGTTACCGGCGTGTGGGATCAAACGCCGGCAGCGACCATCGGGAGCGGCGAATCGGTGGTGAGCCGCGCTTTGCAGCTCGACGCCCCCTATTACGCCCCGGATTCGGCGGCCGATGCCTTTGTGGGGGGCACGTTTGTGACGCGTGAAAAGGTTTGCTCCACCGTTGTCTTTCCGCTCCTCTATGGAAACGAGCGTGTTGGCTGCATGTTTTTCAACTATCGCACCCCCCAGACTTTTCCCGAACACGAAACACGCGAGCTGACCCTGTTTGCCCGGCAGGCTGCGCTCGCCATCCACAAGGCCGTCCTGTACGACGAGACCCGTCGCCGCCAGCAGCGATTTGAAACGGTTGCCCGGATCATGCCGGTCATCGGCGCGACCCTCGACCCGCAAGAGGTTGTCCGCGCGATTCTCACCGAGGTGCTCAAGGTGGTGCGCGGCGCCCGCCAGGCCTGCATGCTGCACTATGAGCCCGAGACAGGGGACCTTGTCTTTTCGCCAGTGAGTTTCGAGTTCTTTCGTATGGATGTCCCCGGCCAACAGGGCCGCACGCGCCTGAGCGCAGGGGAAAACAGCGTGGCGATGCGGGTGGCGCGGACCGGCCATGCAGAGAATGTGCCCAATGTCAATGCAAATCCAGACTATCTGCACGTCGTCAGCACCACGCATTCCGAATTGTGTGTCCCCATCAAGATTGGCAGCGAGATGCTCGGCGTGCTTGCGTTGGAGAGCGACCGCGGCCAGGCTTTTACGGATGAGGACCAGCGCCTGCTGGAAGCGCTGGCCGATCAGATAGCGATTGCGCTCAAAAAAGCGCAAGAGCATACCGAGTTCGTGAAAATACAGGACGAGTTGGCGGCCGATAGCGCCATCGCCTGGATGGGTCTCCTGGGGTCCAATTGGTCGCATACGGTCGTCCAGCGCACGCTCGAAATCGATGCCAAGGTCTACCGGCTGCGCGATTCCCTCGCGCCCTTGCGCGTCTCGCCGCAGGTGTTGACCTGGTTGGATGAAATCGAAGAAGCGAGCGCACAAATCAAAAACCTGCCCATCGCCGGCCGGCGCTCCGCCGCACCGCGCCGTGGAGCCGCAACCCTCTTGCTCGATCCGGTCCTCCACAAGCACGTCCGGCTCTGGTGTAGCAAGCGGCGCGATGTGCAGCTCACGCTCGAATTGTCCTGCGGTGGGGTCGAGGTGCCGATTGAAGAGGGCTGGCTTGAGATTCCGCTCGAAAAGTTGATCAATAACGCGCTCAAAGCCATGCCCGGGCCTGGCAAGTTGACCGTCCGGAGCATCCGGAGCGGAAATCAGGTCGAGGTTCAGGTTGAGGATACGGGCAAGGGCGTGCCGGAGAATATCCGCAAGATGCTTTTTAAACGGCCGGTTCCCCAACCCTCCGCGCAAGAGGGGAGTGGATTGGGGCTCCTCATTGCGCGCAAGGTTCTGACGGCGCATGATGGCGAACTCTTTTTGTTGCGCAGTGCGCCGGGGCAAGGGACGACGTTCGTGTTCCGGCTGCCGGTTACCGCGGCGGTGGGTGGGGAGGCTGGATGATACCGCCGTCGGGGTTGCCCAAGCGTATCTTGATTGTCGATAATGACCCGGGCACGCGCAAAGCGGTCAAGGAAGTATTCGAGCTTCGATATGAGGTCCATACGGCGGAAGGGAGCCGCGAGGAATTGTTAAGCGATGCGCGCCGGCTGCTTGCCCGCCACTCATTTCACCTCGCCATCCTGGACCTGCGCCTGTGGAATGATAACGATCCTGAAGATTGGAGCGGTTTTGACCTTGCCTCCGAGATTGCCCGTGACTATCCCTGGGTCTCTTGCATGTTTCTGACCGGCTATGGCAACTTTGATGTAGCCAAGCGCGCGCTGGAACAGCAGATCGTGCAGAGTATTACCCTGAAGGAAAAGGGGGTCAAAGAGCTTGTCGCCACGGTCGATGAGCTTTTTGCACATCGCATCAAATGCGCCTGGGATCAGGAAAAAAAGTGGCAGGGCAAGCAGGATTGGCTGGCGGCGCGCCGTTCTCTGTCTGATCTGGATTGGGGCGAGTCGTCGGTCGACGAGTTCCTCGATTCCGAATTCCACGAGGCGCTGGCGCGGCTGTTTCCGGAGGCAACACACTTGCACCTGCGCCGGATCGGCGACGCGCCGAGTTCGCTTTCGGTCAAGCTGGGAAATTCGTTGTTGCTGCGAGTTACTCCGCGGCTGGGAACGGAGTGGTTACAGGAAGTTGTCGTCAAGATCGGCCGGCGGGAGGCGGTCCGGCGTGAAATCGATAGCTATGACCGGTACGTCAAGAATCGTATGGCAGGGTATCGTTATGCGGACCAGAAGGCGCACGCGCTGACGGCGCATCTGGGAGGGATTGTTTATGCACTGATTGATACGGACATGGACCATTGGTCCACGTTCAAGGACTATTACCAGAAACCCGAGACGACTGGTGCGGACGTTAATGCTGTCCTCGACAGGCTTTTTGATCACCTGCTCAGCTCCTGGTACAGTAACGCCACAACCGAGCATTACAACCTCTGGCAGGAATATGGCCAGGCGCTGGACCTGGAACGCCGCCTCAGGGCGCTGGATTGGGGCGACGAGCCCACACTCCGGTTTCCCGGCCTGTCACGCCCGTTGCCCAACCCGCTCCCATGGCTTGCCCGGTATTCGGACAACAGTGACATGCTCGCCAGCCAGCATATCATTCACGGCGACCTGCACAGCCGCAATATTTTCGTCGGCGATGATCAGGGAGTCTGGCTAATCGATTTTGAGCGAACCGGCCCCGGGCACGCGGTGCGCGATTTTGTCGAGTTGGAAACGGACATTAAATTCGGCTTGACCGAGCTGGACTCGGCCGAGCTGCCGCTCTTTTTCAAGCTCGAATGTGCGCTGTTGAGCCACAGCCGCGACCAGTGGTGGCATGGGGCTGTGCGGGCGCCCGAATCAGTCCGTCGAGATCCGCGGATGCGCCGGGCATTTAGCGCGATTGCCGAGCTCCGCCGCCTCGCCGCCAATCAATCTCGTTATCCCGATTTCCGTGATTACTACTGGGGCCTGCTCTTGCACACGCTCGCCATGGCTACCCTGGGGCCTATTTCAAAACAAGCCCGATCTCGCTGTAAGCTTTCGGCCGCGCTGATTTGCGATCGACTGGGAGATGGCCAGCATGTTCCTAATAGCTGGCCGCCTCGTACCCGCCTCGCTCCTCGCCGCAAAGGCCCGGTTCGCCCACGCCGACATCGTAAAAACCAAGGCGCGGCTGAAAAGTAGTTGCTTGAGCGCCGGGCGGCGAGCAAGCACGTCATTGACTTGCGGGCAAGTCCAAGAGGTCTGCCTCATTGCGTCCAAATGTGGCGATCTCTAGAACCGCGAGCGTGACGTCGGCCCCCGCCGATTATTGTTCTGCTCCTTCCCTCCTGTTTTTGACGGTTCTTCAACCGACGGGGTTGAAGCGGAGGTAATCGTGCGAGGTTCCGGTGGCGCTGGGACGGCGGCGCCGCGCAGGTACGACCCCAACAGGTCCCCGATATTGACGTACTGCTCTTCAGCCTGCTGTGCGCTCAACCGTTCGACCAGCTCGACTGCCAATGCCTGCGCGACCTGTGAGGGATGGTATTCCTGCATCGATTGGATATTGTACCCGCGCTGCGCGGTCTGTTCCAGGCGCGCGGTCAAGAGCGGCGGTGGTGTGACTTCGGTCACGCGTACATCGCCGACTTTGATGCCTAGCCGGGCGAGCCGTCCTTCCAACCCGGTTTTCATCCCCTGTTCGATGGTCTGGAAGACAGCTCCGCCGCGGCAGACCTCTTCCGCTGCATATTCCCCGACCAGCCGGAGCAGTGTGTGCCGGGCGTGTCCTTCGACGAGCCCCAACATCAGGTCGGGGGTCAATTGCGAAAGGGGCGTGGCAATCTCAGGGATTGTCCGGCGCGGGTCGAACGTGAACGCGATCCAGATCTTGAGCCCCAGTTGCAGCGAGTCGCGTGCCGGCAGGTTTTGCATGACAAAAACCCGCGAGCGATTACCAATAAACACCTGTGGGCCGAGCGACTCGACCATCCGGTTAATCCAAAAGAATTGCGGGCCGAGGGCGGCGTGGTAAATTCCCAATCGGTTGATCACCTGAACGTGATTCGCCGGCGCAAAGCACAGGCCCAGCGGACCGAGCAATTTCAATCCCAGGCTTTGCAATACCGGTTCTTGAGGTTGATTCTCGCTCACCTGTTTTTTCTCCCTTGGTTCCCAATCCGCTGCCATGTTATAGCTCCTGGTCGGCGCACAGGCGGTATCCCCCATCCGGTGTCTGAATCAGGTACTCTTGGCCGGGCAGATTGATCTGTTGGCGCAGCGCTTTCATAATGCGGACAAACTCGGCGAGCAGAGTCCCGCGGGTGAGAGCGGCCGCCTCCATTCGCTTTAAATGTTCGAGCAGTTCATGGCGATTGCACACGCGTGGCCGCCGATCATAGATGTACCGGAGCGTTTCGAACTCTGCAAAGGGAAATGGACCGACGATGCGACCGTTAATGCTCAACCGTTTCGAGCCGGGGTCCAGGGTTAGTGTGCCGTCTTCCTGGAACAGAGCTGCGCTCCCGGATTCTGACTCACTGGCCTGTCCCAGGGCGTACTCGGCGAACAGTGGCGTGAACAACTGCACCCCTCCGGTCGGGGCCGGGCAGACGAGCCCTTTGCGGCGCAGGGGCCGCAGCCCCTCCTCCGCCGGCGTTTTTCCTTGCGCGATCATGGCCACGGTCGTCTGTTCCTGTTCTTCCAGACTGTCCCAGATTTTGCCGCACTCTTCCCAAACCTCGGCGTTGCGGGCCAGCAGGTCCATCAGATTGGGCGCCAGCGCCTTTTCGCCGTCGTTTGTGGCCGAATAAATGGCTTTGAGCAGGCCGGCATGCCCACCGCTCAACTGGATTATGCGCCGGCTTTCGTCCTCGTAGAGCGGTCGACCCGGTGGGGTCACACGGGCCACCAGCCTTCGCAACATGTATTCCGCTTCGGCCGGTTCATACGGCGGGACCGCCAGCGTATGGGCGGAGAGGAGCTCATAGAACGTCTCAAATTCCGGTGTGTGCGCCGGGTGAATCGTCCATAGTTCCAGCCGCGTCGCCGTGATATAGACCAATTTGTACTTGTGCTCATCGCGCAGCGCGCGCAACCCGCGCAGCGCGGCGGGTGACTGGAGAATGAGCGGGTCACAGTCGTCTAGCGCAACCAGCACCTGTTCCGCTCCCTGGGCAAACGCCTGGACGAGCGCCTGTTCGAGTTTGTGCTGTGCGATCAACGGGCTGGCGGACTGGACCGACTGTTCCCAGGCCTGGTCGAAAGGCGCTTGCAGCGCTGCCAGCGCGCCGCCCGCCTGGCCCGCTGCTTCGGCAAGCAGTTCCAGTAGTCTCGTATAGAGATCAAACTCGTCGTACTGGGGCAGTTTATTGCAATCTACATAGAGATAGAGAATGCGTGGCGCGGCCTGTTTCCAGTACTCTATTCGAACGTCCGCCCGTTTCAGGTGTCGCAGCACATTCGATTTTCCCGAACTACCGACCCCGACCAGGGAACAGGATTCGCCACGGCCGGCAAGCGCGGCGATCTCGGCAATAATTTTTTCACGAAAGTCCACCGGAAGGGCAAGGTCAGTCATTTCGATCTCCTCGTGTGCGAATGCCTATCCATCAGTGCGCTCTATTTTAGCGTCAGAAGGGATGAGCGTCAACACGACTGGCGCCAAATTTGACAATTCAAGCAGCAAGGCAGAAAATGCTCGCGGGACCGGAAGGGCAGAGCCGACGCCGGTCCTTTGGAACGAAAGCGCTCCTTGGGGCGTTTTTATCCTGAAACTACAAGATTCTTTTTCGCAGGTAAAGGTAATGCCCGATTTCCGATTCCTATTCAGGCTCCCGCGCGCGCGGTGGTTCGCGTTGTTGGTGGTGTCGTTATTGGTTGTGACCTTGGTTGTCCGTTTGATGGTCAGCCAAACAGATATTGTGCCCCAGATGGTCGATGCAGTGCGCAATCTGCCCTTTGTGGGGCCGGACCGGATGGCGGCGCTTGAAGATGCTTACTATAATGCTCAGGATGGCTGGAACCAGTTTATCTATGACCGGACACACGCTCCGGTTGTGACGGCGAACGTGGCCGGTGACAACCTCGATCAGCCGGCCGCGCCTACCCTCGCGCCCACAAATGTTCCGCCCACCGCGACGCCGGAACCCCAGTCTCAAGTGGCTGCCCCCAAATTTACAACGCCGCAGCCGGTTGGAACGCCTGCTCCCGCGGCGCCCGCGCTGCCCCGTCCGATCCCGCCGCTCATCCTTTCGGACTCGCAGCCTGGTGAGGGTATTTGGAGCCCGGTCGGACTGCCGCTGGCGCAGCGCTCACGCCCACCGATCATACGCACCTTTTACAGGCCTGATCCCGAACGCCCGTACGCCCGGGTGGACCTGGCATGGATTGATCTCAGCCAAACTCAGTTGACCCTCGTGCCGGGAACGAGCGAGCCGCGTTCCGCTCCCGGCGTACCGCGGGGTGAGGCCCAAATCCCGGCCACCGTACAGAACAGCGGCAATCTCCTGGCGTCCTGGAATGGCGGGTTTCTCACGTTGCACGGCGGCTATGGCATGATGGTAAATCGCGTGATCATCGCCCCGCCCAAAGATGGTTTTGCCGTCCTCGCTCAGTATTCAGATGGAAGCATGCACATTGGTATCTGGGGCCGTGATATCAAGATGACTTCCGATCTGGTCTCGTTCCGCCAGAACGGCCCGATTCTGATCGACCAGGGTGTGCTCAACGAGTCCGAAATGCTCGCCTGGGGTAAATCCGTTTCCGGCGAAACGCGAATATGGCGGTCGGGGATCGGCATTACGCGCGATGGGGCGCTCATCTATGCCGCGGGCAGCTCGCTCAGCGCCCAGACCCTCGGCATCGCACTGCAGCGCGCCGGCGCAGTCGAGGCAATGCAGTTGGATGTGAACGCCTGGCATGTATCCTTTTTCACTTATGAGCTCACTGCCAATGGCCTCGTTCCAAGTAAGCTCAGTCCGGCGATCGCGGGTAACGCGCGAATGTACCTGACGCCCTACGATCGCGATTTCATGTATCTTACGCTCAAAGCAGGCTCGCCCGGACTGCCTCCTCGCCAAATGACTCCCTTGCCTACTTTTATGCCAACCTCCCCATTGTTGCCGGCGCTCATTCAAGATGCCGAAACCCCAACGCCATGGCAGCCGGTCAAAACTGCAACACCGGCGCTAATGTTCACTCCATAAATGGCGCGCGAGGCCACGCTCAATGTGTGGCCTCGTCTAGTCTCCCACAAACAGCGCTCGGACACCTCCGCAGAGCCGCGATACATCGTACAAGTAAAGAGCCAGCGCCGGCCACCAGATCAGATCGTTGGTGAGGAGAGTGAGGCCGAACGCGATCGGTAGTTGGCCGGTAAGTGCTGCCCACGCAAATCCGATTGGACCCAATACCTTGCCCAGAGCCGCAATCAAAACCAGGTGCCGGTGCTTGTACGGAGCCCGTGCGGCCCACCAGTAGGCGGGGACATACACGAGCACAAACATTCCCACCACTTGCCAGAGCGCGGGGTAATTGGGAGGCGGCATGCCAATCAGGTCGAAATAGAACCGGGGGAAAAGGATATTGACGGCTCCCCAGATGAGATTGTAGAATGCCTGGGCAAAAAACCAGGGACGGTAACGCCATAAAATAGAGTCAGGGTTTGTCGTCATAGCATTGGATATGGAATCGCCCGAGTCATCTCGGGCGATTCCGGTTACTCTTTTTTATTTTCCTGTTCCTGTTCCTGTGGCGGGAGGGGAACGTTCTCCCCCTGTATGGACGATTCGGGATTCGCCGGCGCTTGATCCACCTCGTCGTCCAGATCATCTTCCAGCTCATCATCCCATTCCATTTGATCTGCGTCATGGTCGGGGCGTTCGAATCGGTCGAGGAGCCATAAGGGCAGGTTGACTGCCATTGCGCCGACGAGGGCGCCGATCGCGACCGAGAGAACCGGAATTCCGGCGATCACGACTCCGGATAGCGGGTGGTCGGGGTCTGCAATTCCAAAGGCATACCAGCCGCCTAGAAAAGCGACAAAGAGGGTCGCGCCCCACAGCAGACGGTCAAACGCCGGCGAGCGGCGCGCGCGGGGAATCAGCAGAACGACAATCGGCGTTATGATTATTGAAAGAACGGCCAACACGAGAAATAAATTTATTGACATTCGCTCCACCTGGACTTGATGGCATTCAATATAGGACTATTCCGCCAAAATGTAAAATGGAAAAATAGAACCATGCCTCGAACACTGAATCGCAAACAGACCGACGGGCGCACCGGCAAGCGCCCGCCCCCCGCCCAACGCCGGCAGACGATTGCAACACGCATCGGCCGCCTTGTCCAATTGGGTACGAATGAATGGGGCAAGCCGCTCGTCCAGTGTCCCCACTGTGGCGGAACCGCGACGACAGGGCGTACCGGCGAGGTCTGGTGCCATGATTGTGGATTTACAACCGTCGGTCTCTCGGGGTGCGGTTGATAAGGCTCCCCCGGTGGCCGTGCGCCGCCATGCGATATGCGCTTGGATTCACACCCGTGCGGGGTGCGTATCTCTTTATGTACGAGTATGCTGGGTGGGCGACAGGTCTATTCGGGACTGTGAAGAGCTCCGCGAGTTTGCTGCTTGCCCTGTAGACACTGCACAACTGCCGAGGAGGAAAACGATGTTTGGTCGAAAACCATTTCAGGATATTGCGCCGGCCGAGTTGAATCGAATGCTGTCGAATGATTCGCCGCCCGTCGTCGTCGATGTGCGCGAGCCCTGGGAATATGCGACGCGTCATGTCCCGGGCGCGCGGTTGATACCACTGAACGATGTCCCTGCCCAGTATCGCGATCTGGACCCCAGGCAGCCGACGGTCATCATTTGCGAGCATGGCAGCCGGAGCCAGATGGCGGCCGCATTTCTCAAGCGTCAGGGGTTCGAAGCTGTCTATAATGTCGTCGGCGGCACCGACGCCTGGGAGCGGGCCGGGCTGACGCTGGAGGGCGAATAGGAATTTGCCCCTTTCTGGACTCGTGGTAAACTTGACCCAATGGGTAACACGGTTCAGACTCTGATCGGGCGCACCGGCGACCTCGATTATATCCATCAGGCTGTTTCCCAGGGAGCATGCTGTTCCATCGTCGGTACCAGCAATCTTGGCAAATCGGCGCTCCTGCGTCATCTTGGCGAGCTCCCTCCATCGAGCGCCGGCGCTTTTGTCTATATTGATTGCAACCAGATGGCGGAGCATACCGCCCGCTCCTTTTTTGCAGTCATCTGGCGCGCGCTGGCCGCGCGGCTCGAAAAATCGAAACCGGACGCAGCTCTTTCCGTCAAGCGCTGGACCTCCCAGATCATTCATCTCCCCTCGTCCCTGGCGGCGCAATCGGCCTTTGAAGATGCCCTTGCATTTGCTCTTGCCAGTCTTCCGCATCCCCTTGTCCTCTGTCTCGACGAGTTCGACCAGGTCTATGTTCGGTGTGAGCCGCAGACCTTTCTCAATCTTCGCTCCCTCCGGGACCGGTATGGGGCCGATCTGCTCTATGTGACGGCGACCGAGCGTGAACTGGCGCGGATGACAACAACCCGCGAGCAGGGCGAGTTCTATGAATTGGTCTCGGCGCACATTCATTTCCTCTCTTTTTGGGATACCTCCGATTCGCAGCGCTTTTGCCAGGAGCTTGCACAGCGCGACCATATTACTGTTGACGAGAGTAACTTGCGCTTGATCTATGATCAGGCCGGCGGGCATCCGGGACTAACTCAGGTCGTCTGCCAGGTTCTGGGCAGCGAGACCGGCGCTTCCACCCGCGATCCGCTTCAGAACCGGGCTGTTCATCCACTTGTTCTGCCCCGGCTCGCCTCGGATGGAAATGTCCGCTCCGAGTGCGACAAGATCTGGGATGATCTTGCCGAGGATGAGCGCCAACTGCTCCTCAATCTCCCGCGTGTCGATATGGACTCGGCTGCCGGGCGCAGTTTACAGAACAAGTGCATTCTGCGCGATACCGGAGAAGGCCCTGCATTTTT
>JBAVQS010000191.1:0-18885 GCA_049694275.1 Anaerolineae bacterium
CCAGCGGCTCGTTTTTTAGCGGATAGACCAGGTTGTGTGTCGTAATCCCCTCCACACGCGAATCCAGTGGAATCAGCGAAACCGTATCGCCAATCGCGCCGTGGATCGTCGCCTGGTTCTGCGCCACCCACATCTCTTCGCCAATGCCCTGGAGCGCGAGGCCCGGCCAGCGGGTGAGCAGGAGCACGTTGGCAACCGCCTGGTCCGCGCGCCCCCCGAGCGCGCCGAGCACGATCACACGCCCGGCGCCGCGTTGATAGGCGAGCAGGATGGCCAGCTCCAGATCGGTCTCGTCCTTGGCGACAGGATGGCGGATGAACTCGACCGGTTGGCCCTGGAGCCAGACGCGCGTCTCCTCGTCCAGCGAGTCGAGGTCGCCGATGACGATCTGAGGGGGAATCTCCAGTGCGCGCCTGGCGTTCCGCGCCCCGCCGTCTGCCGCAATCCGAAGCGCGGCCTGTTGCCAGAGCGCCCGCAGCGGCTCGTTGGCGTGAAACTCGCCGTTGGCCATAATGACCGTCAGGTCCAGCGTCATTTGCCCAACTGTTCGAGAAAATAGCGGTGAAAGCGGGTGTCGGCGGTGAGCTCGGGATGGAAGGAGGTAGCGAGGAGATGGCCCTGCCGCGCGGCGACGATGGTTCCGTCTTCCAGCCGGGCCAGCACCTCGACGTCCGGTCCGACCTTTTCGATCAATGGGGCGCGAATAAAAATCGCGTGGAAGGGGTGCGGCCCCGAGCCGTTGTCGAGCGCGCTCAACGCCGGCACGGTGAGGTCGGCCTCAAAACTATCGACCTGCCGGCCAAAGGCGTTGCGCTTGACCTCCACATCCATGACGCCGACGAGGGGCTGCCGCATGCCGACATCTTTGGCGAGGACGATCATTCCGGCGCAGGTGCCCCAGACCGGCCTGGCCGCGGTAACCATCTCGCGAATTGGGTCGATCAGCCTGTACTCGCGCGCGAGCTTGCCGATGGTGGTGCTCTCACCGCCCGGAATAATCAGCCCATCGAGCCCTTGCAACTCATCGGGCTTGCGCACCTCGCAGGCCTCGACGCCCAGGCTGCGCAGCATCTGAATATGTTCTCTAAAGTCACCTTGTAATGCCAGTACGCCAATCTTCATTCTTTTCTCACTCAATGGGGATTCGAGGGATAGGGCGGCGGCCGCCGCCTTATCCCTCCAACGCGAATCGATTTACCAGCCGCGCACGGCGAGCTGTTCGCCCTCGGCGATTGACCGCACGGCCGTGCCGCTCATCGCTTCGCCCAACCCCTTGGACACCTCGGCGATGATCGCCGGGTCCTTGTAATGCGTCGTCGCCATGACGATTGCCTTGGCGCGCTTGGCCGGGTTGTCCGATTTGAAAATGCCGCTGCCGACAAAGACGCCGTCGACGCCGAGCTGCATCATGAGCGCGGCATCCGCCGGCGTGGCCAGGCCCCCCGCCGCGAAATTGACCACCGGGAGCTTGCCGGTCTGCGCCACTTCACGGACCAGGTCATAGGGCGCGCCCATCTCCTTGGCCATGTGCATCAGCTCTTCCGGGCGCATTCCCTGCAGGCGGCGAATCTCGCCGAGCACGGTGCGCGCATGGCGTACCGCTTCGACCACATCGCCCGTGCCCGCCTCGCCCTTGGTGCGGATCATCGCGGCCCCCTCGCCGATGCGGCGCAGGGCCTCGCCCAGGTTGCGGCAGCCGCAGACGAACGGGACCTTAAAGTCGTTCTTGGACACGTGGTTCTCTTCGTCCGCGGGGGTCAACACCTCGGACTCGTCAATATAGTCCACGCCGAGCGATTCCAGCACCTGCGCTTCGACAAAATGACCGATACGGCACTTGGCCATCACCGGAATGCTCACCGCTTTCATGATCT
This sequence comes from Anaerolineae bacterium, assembly GCA_049694275.1. GTDB lineage: Bacteria > Chloroflexota > Anaerolineae > UBA4142 > SHND01 > JBAVQS01. Next base: position 1,875 of record JBAVQS010000191.1, read on the forward strand.
CGATGATCTTGGTCGGGTCGGCCATGCGGGCCACGCCCCCTTGCTTGCGAATGTCCGAAGGGACGCGCTCGAGCGCCATGACGGCGCATGCCCCGGCCTCTTCCGCGATGCGCGCCTGCTCCGCCGTGGTCACATCCATAATGACGCCGCCCTTGAGCATCTGGGCAAGGCCGACTTTGACAGCCCAGGTTCCAACCTGTTTATCCATAGAGGTCCTCCATCCTTGTACCCACTCCCTTGGCAGGGCGCGGGAGAAAATAAAAACGTCGACTCGTGAGCCGACGTTCTCTTTCCTTTACGAAAATTTTATCTCGCGCCGGTCTTCCTCCGCCAGCATTATCTGGTACAGGTCAATGGGTAAAAGATAGAGGCTGTAGCGGCAACCCTTGCGCGAGACACATCGGTTGTCCCTACATCCAGACCTTACTCTCAGCCAGACTCTTCTCTAGCTCCCCAGCCGTTTAATTGTAAAGAACGGAGTTATATTAGCATAGACGCGGGGTCGTGTCAAAAGGAACGCGCGCTTTTTTGCCGGGGACGCGCCGCCGCCGGTCGGTCATCCCGCCCGACGCGCCGAGAGGAAATCGACGATGCGCCCCAAGCGCGGCGGCGCGAGCTTGCGCACCAGCAGCCATTCGTCGGGGCCCAGCGCGCCGAGCGCGAGCAGCATCCCCCCATAGACGAGCGCGGCGACGAGACAGACCCCGATCCAATTGAGGCGCGGCAGGAGGAGATAGAACGTCGCCGCCATCCCGCCCGAAGCGATCACCGGCCGCCAGATGAGATCGAGAAGCGGCAGGGGCGCCAGGTGCTTGCGGAGACTGTAATAAAAGGGAATCAACAGCGCAATCTCGGAGAGCACCGTCACGAGCGCCGCGCCGCGATACGAGAGGAGCGGAATCGCGGTGAGGTTGGCGGCGATATTGAATACGAGGCCGATCAGGAACGCCTTGGTCAGAAAACGCTGCTGGTCGAGCGCGATGAGCACATAGTGGACGACGCTGTTGACAAAGCTAAAGGGAAGAAACCAGATCAGCCACTGGAGCGCGATCTGCGAATCGGGCAGGTAGGCGGCCCCGCCGTAAAGCTGGATAATCTCGCGGGCGACGAACACGCTCGCCACCGTGATCGGCAGTGAAACCCAGAGGAGCAGCTTGAGCGAGACGATCAGCGCCCGGTACATGGCGTCCTTGGCCGAGGTCGCCTGGCGCGAGAGCATGGGAAAGATGGCGAGGGTAAAGTTGGACGGGATAAAGTTGAGCGCATTGATGAACTTGTACGCCGTGCTGTAATAGCCCAGGATCAGATCGTTCGTCAGCGGTTTGAGGAGGAATACGTCGATCTTGAAGAACAGGTTGGCCAGCAGGTTGTTGAGCATCAGCGGATAGGATTCAAAAAACATCCACCGCACCAGCTTGGGGTCCCATTCCCAGCGCGGCTTGAATAGAATGGCCCGCACCAGGTAATACATGACGCCCAGTGTAAAGAGGTTGCTGATAATCGAGACGGCGGCCAGGCCAATGATCCCGAACCCGCCCAAGAGCGCGGCGAGTTGAAGCGTGACGCTCAGCAGCACCGTTCCCAGCGCCACGGCGGTTGGATACTCGAACCGTTCGTGGGCGTTAAAGAGGAACGAGAGCGAGGCTGCGAGATTCGTCGGAAAGAGACCGAGCCACAAGAGCGCGATGGCGATGACCGTATCGGTGGTGAGTTGGAACAGCGCGACATACAGGGCGACAAAAAGGGCCAGCGGCAGGGCGGCGGCCAGGGTCAGCGCGGTGCGCAGGATGGCGGTGTTGGTGAGGTAGCGGTTCGCCTGGCTCTTGTCGCGTGACACCTCGCGCGTCATGAGGATTCCCAGCCCGAAATCCGTGACCGAGCTGGTAAAGAACCAGACGGTGACGGCAAAGGTATAGCGCCCCACATTCTCCGGGCCGAGCACGCGCAGCATGACCAGCGCAAAGGCAAAGCTAATCCCCTGCGTGATAAAGGACGACACCATCGGCACGACCGAGTTGCGCGCAATCACCTGGACCTGCGCCCCTTCTCCGCCGAGCTGCAGGCCAAAGAACTGCTGCCACGCCAGGACGATAAATCCGAACAGCACGACCACGGCGGCGACCAGCGACCCGACCGCGCCGACCTTGAGCGAGAGGGGGCTGTATCTAAAGCGCACGGTATGCGCGCCGGCCGGGACGGCCACGGCTCGAAAGTTGTAATCGGCGCGATAGAGCGGCGTGTCCTGCCCGTCGATCTGCGCGATCCAGCCGGGGAAATACGAATCGGCCAGAACCAGGTAGGCGGCCTGCGCCGCGTTCGTCTGGACGACGACCTCGCTGCCGCCGTATTTCGTTATTTCAGGGTAGGGTGAAACCGGCAGGGCCGCGGCCTGTTGCAGGGCGCGGCGCGTCAGGGAAAGGGGGGTGGGCGTGTTCGCCGGCAAAGCCACGGGCGTATCCAGCAAGACCTCCTGCGCGGGATCGAAGGAGGGCAGGGCTTGAAGCATTTCCGCCGGATTGGGGATCACGCGCCCCCGGGAGACCATCAAGGCGCGCGGGAGGACGCGCCGGTTCTCGTAAATCTTGATCTCGCTATCGTAAACCAGCGCGTACCCGGGGTTCGGGATCGCGCGGGTGGTCAGCACATACTTGACGTTGAGCAGGTTGAGCAGCGGCGAGCTGAGCGGTTGATAGTTATAAAATGGCGCAATGCGGTTATAGAGCAGCTCATCCTGCGGGGCCAGCGCGCTCATGAAATCGGCGTACTGTTTCGGGATAATCGAGTCATAGCCGCGAATATCTGACAGGCCGAAATACATCCCCGCGTTGGCGTTCAGAATGCGCTGCGGTGGAACCAGCTCCTCCGCGCCGGTCGCCGGGTTTTGGACCGTTTGCTCGCCCAGGTCGTATGAGGTGATACGGAACAGCGAATGGTCGGCCTGGAGAAAGCGAATCGCGGGCGGTATAAAATCGACCAGGCGCGGATCGGCGGCCGGGTTGAATCCGCTTCCGGCGATGAGGAGGTCGAGGGCGACGACCGCGAGCGCCAGCGGCTGCCAGAGCCGCCAGCCCCGCCAGCTTGTCCCCAGGCGCGCCAGGCGCAGGACCACTCCGGCCCCCAGCATAAAGAGGCCCAGGAGCAAGAGCGGGCGAAACTCGTAGGACCAAAAGACGCGCCCATTTCCAAAAACCGGCTGGGCGAGATCGTGCGCCGCGACCCAATCGGCCACGCGGAGAAACGGCGCCGGCCATACCAGGCTGAGGCCCAGCGCGAGCAGTACGGCAATGCCCCCTGCGATCAGCCCCCAATCAAGCACGCGCCGCCACGATGATTGGTCGTTCGCCTCTTGCAACAACTGCGCCCCGGCCCCGGCGAGAAAGGCGATGCTGAGGGTATAGGGAAAAATCCAGCGAAACGCCGTATGAAGCTGGTTATAACCGGGCAGCAGGTAAAAGAGGACCGAATAGAGCGGCGTGCCAAAAGCAAAGAGGAGCGAGAGGAGTGCCAGGACCGCAAAGAATTCGGACTGCGTCCCACGGGGACTCGTTTCAGTCGGAATTCTAAACCCGGAATTTTGAATTTTGAATTTTGAATGCCGAATTCTGCCCAGATAGTACGAAACGCTCGCGATCACCGCGATGAGCGCGAGCGCCAGCGGCAGGATTCCGACGTACGAGCCCGCCTCGACGTAATTCTTGATTCCCCAAAAGAGGGCGCCGTTCGGCGCGGGCCTGGTGGTCCAATCAAAAACGTCCAGGTAGGAATGGTGGGCCGGGTTGCCAAAAAAATCCGGAATGATAAAGGTGAGCACCTGGCGGATTGGAAGCGCCCACCCGGTCACTTGCGCGAGCGATGCGGACCCCGAGCGAAAGTTGCGCTGGACCAGCTCATAGAGCGGGACTAGCTGGATGGCGGCGAGCGCGCCGCCCAGTCCGACAATCAGCGCGAGCCCCACCGCGACGCGCCCGAACTCGCGGGCCCGCGTCTGCCACCGGCCGGCGCGCCAGAAGAGGGGGAGCGTGCGCCAGGCCGCATAGAGCCCGACGACCATCAGAATATAGTATGAAATCTCGACATGGCCGGCGAGAAACTGGACGCCCAGCAGGATGATGGTGAAGAGGGCATACAGGAGCTCGCGGCGAAAAGAGTAGGCTCGATGGGTGATTGCGCGGGGCGTTGTTTGCGGCGAAGCAATCTCTGTTGGGTCAGACCAAGATTGCTTCGTTCCTCGCAATGACAGTTGTTGCTCCTCTCGCAATGCCAATCGTCGCTCCTCTTCTCGCAGGGTCAATTCCAGCAGCGCGAGAATGGCGGGGAGCCAGGCGGCCGCGCTAATGACCATTGGAAAGACGACGCTGACGACCATAAAATCGCTAAACGCATAGACGATGCCGCTGAGGGTCGCGGCAAACGGGCGCAGGCCGAGGACCCGCGCGAGCAGGTACATGGAGGCCGCGGCAATCCAAAAGTGGAGCGCGACAAAGAGGCCGTATGCGTACGTGAGCGGCAACAGGATAAAGAGGAGACTGAATGGGTAGAGCGCCGCGTTCTGTCCCGCCGCCATAAAGGGCTGTCCGGCAAGGATATACGGGTTCCAGAGGGGCAGTTCTCCCTGGCGCAGGGAATCGTCGATGAACTTTTTCCAGGGATAGTTCTCCAGGACCAGGTCGTCGAGGAGCGTATTGTGCGGCTGGCCGACCCCGAAGGAATTGGCAAAAGGCTGCCAGGGCGGAAACCGGTAGAGGTTGTCCAGGGGCAGCAGCGTCGCCCCGCCGGAGAGCACCGGCGCGAACAGAGTCAGGGCCAGCGCGAGGAAAAGAATGAGCGCGGCGACCTCGTGTGTCCACCGTGCCCGGAAGAGGTCAGGCAGTTTCACGCAACCACTCGACGCGCGCCGAACGGTTTTTGAGCGGGCCGTACCGGCTGCGAATCTCCCAAACGCGATACGCCGCCTCCAGTTTTACGCGCATGGACATTTTGGACCGGCCGATACGGCGGTCTTCAAAATAAATCGGCCACTCTAAAATTCGCAGCCCTTCCTGCTCGACGAGATAAGCCATTTCGACCTGAAAAATATAGCCGTTCGATTTCACCCGTTCGAGGTTGATGCGTTCGAGCGCCTGGCGCGTAAACATTTTGAACCCGGCTGTGGCATCGCGCACTCTGAGCCCGAGGATCATGCGCACATAGACGCTGTTTGCCCACCAGCTCAAGAGCCAGCGCGTCCAGCTCCAGCTCTCGTCGGTCCGCCCGCCCGGCGTATACCGCGAGCCGACGATGACATCATGGTCCGGGATTTTCGTGAGAAAGCGGGGAATGTACCGCGGGGAGTGCGAAAAATCGGCGTCCATCTGCACGAGATAATCCGCGCCCGCCGCCAGCGCCTTGCCAAAGCCTTCGCAATAAGCGGTGCCCAGCCCCAGTTTTCCCGCGCGATGTAGGACATCCACCTGCCCGGCAAAGCGGGTCTTGAGGTCTTCGGCAATCTCGCCCGTGCAATCCGGCGAGTTGTCGTCGACGATTAACACATGTAAATCGTCGACCTTCAAGCCCATCAACGCCTCGACGAAGCTTTCAATATTCGCAGCTTCGTTATAGGTCGGAACGACGATCGTTGTTTTCATAAGATACTCTTGATTCTGGTGAGCGATTATACTACAAGAATGGGCAATGCACTAGCGCTCCCGTGCCGGGACAAAAACAAGCGGGCTGCCCGGTTCGCAGCCCGCCTCGTCCCATTGCTTTTCATTTCCCGGGTTCACCCTTAACGAACGCTGATACTGCCCGAGCCGCTGTTCACGCTGATGAGCACGTACGCGCCGGTCTGTGAAAACCCGGTGGTCTCATAGACGCCGCTGTGGTCGTCGGCGCTCACCCTGTGTAGATTGGATATATCGACGCTGCCCGAGCCCCTGCGATACTCGACGCGAGCCGCTATTCCTTCGGGCAAGCGAATGTTCATCGCGCCGGACCCGCTGTTGACCACCACGTGAGATGAACCCTGGGCGGGGAGCTGCACGTCGACCGCGCCGGAACCGCTGTTTAGATTCAGCGAGCTGACATTCAGCCCACTCAAGTCCAGATTGTGTGCGCCCGAGCCGGTGTTCAGGTTGAGCGTGTATTCGACGATGGGGTTGAGCTTGAGATCCCACTGCTCACCCTCGTTATTAAACAAGAACATCCCCGCGCTGCCGTTGCTTGACAGCGTAACCCGCGCCTGAGCGTTATTCATCGAGACATCATGTTTCAGGTCGCCATAGTAACGCACGTCCCCTTCGACGAGGTTCCCCGAGGCGCCGAGCGCGCCAAGCTGATACTTACCGTCGCCAAACGAAAGGTTCACCTCCGCCTGCTTGGCGCCCCCGAGCGGGTCGGCAATATGCTGCGAGTGGAGCGCGCCTTGATTGATGACGATGCCGGGGATTCCCAGCGAATTGATCCAGGCCGGGTTGGCCTGGGCATAAAAGAGGAGGGCGACCATACCGGCGATGACGAGCAGGCCCATGATCCCGCTCGCAATCGCGCCCCAGAGCGTGCGCCCCAGGAGGATGTCGAGTCCCGCGACGATCAGGAGCACCGGCCAGAAACGCGATAGTACGAACCATGGGTTGACGGTGAGCATTCCCATATTCGAGAGCAGCCATACCACGCCCACGCCGATCAATACAATCGGCCAGAACAGGCTGGGTGGACGGCGAAAGGTGCTTTTATCCTGGTTCATGAGCGTTTTTCCTATCGTTCCTGGTTCGGCGCGGCGGGGCCGGACACTTCGGACCGGCGCGGCCCCGTGAACCACGCAAAACTTCGGCCAAACAGGATCAGAATGCCGAGGAGGATCAACAGCACCGGCCCGGCGATATTTCCCGCGTGGGTAAAGCTGAGCGCGCCCACCGATAATTCAAAGAACACGGCGCCGACGGCAAAGAGAATCAGGCCGATGGTCACGAGGATGCGGCCCGGGCGTTCAAGCTCGGGCTTGTCGCTCCAGCGCGAAAAGATCAGCATGCCGACGCCGACGCCGGCGGGCGCGACGAGCGCCCAGGCGTAGGCCCAGCTCGCCCAATAGTCAAACGTATTTTGCAAGAGCATCAAAAAGCCCAGGGCGCAAAAGATACTCCCCGGGATGGCGAGGCCGCCGGCCGGTTTGCCGCCGGCAAGCATGCCGGCAAAAAAGGCCAGGCCAAACGCGATGATAAACAACGGCCAGATATAGTGCCAGATATCAAAACGGAACAGGTTCGCGAGCAAGGCCAAAACGCCAAGCCCAATCAGCGCCGTTCCACCGGCGAGCCGGCCGGCGGTATTCCCACTCGTGTTCATTGGAAGCCTCCCTTTTGAATCCACTGCCGGTGTATTCCGTACTGCACCTCTTATCTCTACGCATCTTGCCCGGAATCGGTTACATGCTCCCCCTTTCGGGGGAAAGGCGTCGACGCCGATTGACATTCCCTGCAACCCCCGTTAGACTGGTATTACTCAAAGAGGAGGAAAGTTATGCTGCCCAAACGTATGTCCGATCTGTTGAACGACCTCTTGCCTGCCAGCGCCTGGCAGAGCCGGCGGCAGGAGGAGAACGGGCTCGTTTTTGTCGAATTTACCTCGCTGGATGTCGAACTGCTCTACCGGTTGGGAATCAAGGTCGATGACCTGGGCCCGCGGCTCGTCGTCTGCATGTGGGATGAACGCAGCCCGCTCGAGATCGGCGGTTACCTGATCGTCGATAACGTCTCGATGGGACTGCCCGCAATGGGCGGAATTCGCCTCTCACCCGACATTACCCCGGCCTCCATTCACAATCTCGCGCGCGGCATGACCATGAAGAATGCCGCGGCCGACCTGCCGTATGGCGGCGCCAAATCCGGCATTGTCGCCAGCGCCAACCTTCCCCCTTCGACGCATGTCGAGATCGTGCGCGGTTTTGCGCGTCTCCTGCGCCGGTACGTCCGTCTCTACAATCCCGGCCCCGATGTCGGCACCAATGACCAGGATATGAAGACCATCGCGATTGAGAATGGACTGGACGTGGCGCTCTCCAAACCTGTCGAGATGGGCGGCAACCGGATCGACCAACTCGGCGCCGCGGCGGGCGGCTGTGTGATTGCGCTGGAGGCGCTGCACCGGGAGGCCGAGCGCCTGCGCGTCCTTCCCCAGTTCCGCAACCTCCAGATTCCTGCATGGGACAAGGTCACCGTCATCGTCCAGGGGTTCGGCGCGGTCGGCGCACACGTGGCGCGGCTGTTGTGGGAAAAGGGGGGACAGCCGGGGCGCGGCCCGCGAATCATTGGCATCAGCGATGTCTCCGGCTATCTTTATGGCGAGACCGGGCTTGACGTCGGCCTGCTGTTGGCCCTGCGCGGCATGAACCAGATCGTCACCAAGCCCTACTTTCTCGCGCACCCCGATCTGCCCGAAGAGAGCGGCGCCCTCTTGAAATTCTCCAGCTCGCGCGATGACCTCCTGCGCGAGTCCGCCTTTTGCCTGGTCCCCGCGGCGCCCCAGCCCAACTATCTCGACGTCGACGAAAGCTCGCGTCCCTCGATGACCACGCACAAGATGGGCCGCTGGTCCATGATTGTCGAGGGGGCCAACACCTATTCGCCGGACCCGCGGCGCAAGGCGGCGCGGCGGCGCATGGAGCGGGTCGTCTACCAGGAACGAGGGACCTTGATTGCGACCGATTTTCTCGTCAATTCGGGCGGCGTCATCTTTGCCGCGCACGAGCGGCTCATCCCCACGCCCGGCAGCCTGCGCATTCCACAGGAGATGCTCGGCAATCGTGAGGCGGTGGATGCATGGCTGGCAAGCCATGCCGCTGAGTTTGCGGCGCTGGCCGAGCAGCGGCGCGTCGCCGCCGAAAAAAAGCGGGACGCCGTCATTCGCGAGAATATGGTCCAGTTGATCGACGGCCTGGTCGCCGACGAGGATGCGCTTCCCTGTCAGGTCGCCGAACGCATCAGCGTCAACCGCATCGTCCATCGTGAAAGCCACCGGATTGCCGCCGAGGTCATGGTCGAAATGGCGACCATCCCGCTCGGCGTCAGGGCGCAGGATGCGGCCCGCACCCTGGTCGAAAAGAATACCGACATCCTCTCCGTCCTGGCCCCGACCGGCGAGGTGGCGGGCATTGTCACCGACTGGGATATTACGCGTGCCGCCTCCGGCGGGCCGCTCGCCGAGGTCTGCGTGGACGATATTATGAGCCGGAATGTGATTAGCTGCGGGCCGCAGGACAGCCTGCTCGACCTGGTGCTCAAGCTTGAGCAACACGATATTTCGGCGCTCCCGATTCTCTCGCCCGACGCCAAGCTTTTGGGGGCGATTACCTCCAACCTCCTGGCGACGCGAACCCTGTACCGCCTGTTGCTGGGGGAGCAAACGAGTTGAGACCCAGGCTCCCATCATGCAGACATTCGCATTTTGACCAATTGAGCCGATTGGCATAAACTGCGGGGACTGTGACACGAAGGTTCGGCCAATTCTGGAATGAGATGCGCAGGCCGGGCATGAGCGCGAGGCTCATGCTCGGCTTTGCTACCATGGTCGTGTTGGCGCTGATTGCCTATGCGCTCGTCATCAGCATTGTGATGCGTGCGCAGATCTATCACACCGCCGACGACGAAATGGGATGGCGCGCGCGCTCGGCGCAGGCGATTCTCCAAAACGAACAGGCGTTTATGGAGCAAGAGGCCATCAATTCCGCCAATCTCCCCGGCCTGGATGCGGCCCTGCAGAAACCGGACTCGGGCGACCTGGAACGATTGCTGACGCCCGGTCTCAAGGCGCACAACCTGAACGCGATCCTGGTGACTGACGCGGCGGATCACCTGCGCATGCGCAGCGGCGATGTGGTCATGGACGAGACCCACCTTGAAGGGATTCCCCTCGTCGACCGGGCCATGAGCCAGCTCGCCGACAGCACCTTTTTTCAGAGCGGCCAGGATTTATGGCTCTTGTCTGCCGCGCCGCACCAATCGCCGGATGGAAAAACGACGGCGGTGATCCTGATTGGCAAGCGGCTCGACAAGCAATTCCTCCAATCCCTCGCGAGCACGCTGGGCAATGCAATCGTTCTCACCTGGGGCGATGTCGCCGCCTATTCCTTTGAGACGCCGCCGCCCGAGCTCACGGTGCATCACCTGCATGCCTCCCTCGGCGAGGTCGCCGAATATCGCGTCCAGCAGGTTGCATTTCATACCATGAATATCGGTTCGCAGCCCTACCGGGTTGCGGCGTTCAACATCTCGACGAATTCGGATGGCGACCTGGCTGTTCTCCTCTTTCGCCCGACCTATGAGATGGACCTCTCGGTTCAGCAGGCGTTGCTGGGGGTATTCGCGATCAGCGGACTGATCCTCCTGGTCGGCGCGCCGCTCGTGTACTGGTATGCGCACAGCGTCACCCGCCCGCTCGACCGGCTGACCACCGTCGCCCGGCGCATCGCCGGCGGGGATATGGAGCATGTGATTCAGGTGGAGCGCAAGGACGAGGTCGGAGAACTGGCGCACGCGTTTGAAGAGATGCGGGTCCAGGTTCAGGCGATGCTCCAGGCCCAGCAGAAGTGGAATGCCGAGCTCGACGCCCAGGTCAAGAACAAAACGAGCGAGCTGGAGGACCTGCTGGAAATCCGCGACCAGCTCCTCCAGGAAACCCTGACGATTCAGGAAGGGGAGCGCCGCCGCGTCGCGCGTGAACTGCACGACGAGACGTGCCAGAGCCTGACGGCCCTCCTGGCCAACATCGCCACCGTTCAACTCCTTTCGCCGGAGCAGATGCAAGCCCGTCTGCCCGAGCTCAAAGGGACCGTGGTCAATATTCTCAAAGAGGTCAACCGAATCGTCTTTGCGCTGCGGCCGGCCCTCCTCGACGATTACGGGCTGATTCCTGCATTAAGCTGGTACGCCGAACAACGGCTGCCCGCGCCTATCCACCTCGATATCTCGACGACCGGTCCCGACATGCGGCTTCCCGCCAATCTCGAAACGATTCTGTTCCGGATCGGGCAGGAAGCGATTACCAATATCGCCAAATACGCCGGGGCGACCTATGTTCGGGTCAAGCTCACACACACCGATGAGGGTGAGTCGGAGCGTGTCAGCCTGGAGATTGAGGACAATGGCTGCGGGTTTGACCTGGAACATTGGAAAGCCTACACGCCGCATGGGCGCGGCCACCTGGGCTTGCTCGGGATGCAGGAACGCATCGGGCAGGCCCGCGGCCGCCTGGAGATTCAATCTGCTCCCGGCGCCGGAACGCGCGTCCATGCAACCATTCCATTAGACTCTGTCTCAGAACCGACGACCGGCGCAGGCGAAGCGAACGCGCCGAGTGAGGACAAGACCCTATGACCCAGACCCGGATTCTTCTGGTCGATGACCATGCCATTTTGCGCGCCGGACTGCGCGCCCTCCTGGCGAACTATCCAGACCTGCTGGTCATTGGCGAGGCGGGGGATGGGGCCGAAGCCATCGCGCGCGTGAACGAGCTCAAACCGGATGTCGTGGTGATGGACGTCGCCATGCCGGGGGTGAATGGGCTCAGCGCCACGCGCCAGATTCTTCAGAGTTGGCCCGAGACCAAGATTCTCATCCTGACTCAATACAGCAACAAGGAATACGTCCTCCCCTTGCTGCGCGTCGGCGCGGCGGGCTATGTCTTGAAACAGGCGGTCGATACCGACCTGGTGACCGCTATCCGGGCGGTTGCGCGGGGCGAGTCCTTTCTCTATCCGCCTGTCGCCAAGGTCGTGCTGGATGCCTATCTGCAAGACCCAGCAGGGCGGGAACAAGAGCCCTATGCGCAGTTAACCGAGCGCGAGCGCGAAATTCTCATCCTCGTCGCGCAGGGCCACTCCACCCGCGAGATTGCCGAGCTGCTCCACATCAGCCCCAACACGGTCGACGTCCATCGCAACCGGTTCATGCAAAAGCTCGACCTCCACAGCGTGGCCGAGGTGACCGCTTTTGCCATCCACCACGGGCTCGTCACGAATTAACGCCTGAATCAGTCCCCCGGCGACCACGCGCCGCCTCCCCGTCATCCCCTAATGCCTCTCCCCGTTTTAGTAATGCCTTTACCCTACCATTAATAATCCCTTTCAGTGACCGGCATTATCGCGTGGCACTATTCCCCTCGCCATGTCCGTTTGTTATAATATTCACGAACTGTGGGGGGAGCCTGTCGGTTTATGGAAAAGATCCGCGTTTTGCTTGTCAGCAATTTCACCCTTTTGCGTGCCGGGCTGCGCTCGCTGCTCGGCAACTGCGACCAACTCGACGTCATCGGCGAAAGCACGCTTGAAACGGTGTCTGTCGAGTTCGTGCAGCAGACGGGCGCGCAGGTCGTCATTGTCGAGACCGGGCGGGATGAGGAACACGCGTGCGAGGTCGTCAGGGCGCTCGCGGCGCAATTCCCGGTGATTGCCCTGAGCACCAATCCGGCCGCAGACCTGGTGCTCTGCCTGCTGCGCGCCGGGGTCAAGGGCTATTTGTCGCACCAGGAAGCCGCAGACGAACTGGTCCGGGCGGTACAGGCCGTGGCGCAGGGTGAGGTCTTTTTGTGCACGTCGGCCAGTAAGACCCTGCTCACCGGATATCGCCAGCGCACACACCCCCAGGCAGAAACCTAGAGTTCATTTTTTTCCGAAAGAGGAACTATGACTATCGATCGCAAAGCTTTGTTACGCCAGCTTGACTGGCCCTTGTGGATACTCGGCCTGGTTGTCGTCCTGTCACTCGCCGGGTTTGGCGTCTATTACTATTTCGACCGCTATGTCCATCCCGACCAAAAAATTCTGGACGTGCAGGCCCAACACATGGAAGAGATGGTCCAAAAGAACCCTCAGGATGCCAGCCTGCGCGTCACTCTGGCCGCCTATTATGCCGATTCCGGGCTTCTCGACAATGCGATTGAACAGGCCAATCAAGGACTGAAAATTGATCCGGTCAACCAGGGCGCCCTGCTCGTCCTCGGCAATGTCTATCAGAAAAAAGGGGATCTCGCCACCGCGCTCGCCAATTACAACCACTTTCTCGACCTCAACAAGGATAATCCGATGGCGAACATGGATACCCGGGTGGAGGGGGCCTATTACGAGGTCGGGAACATCTACCTCGAGCAGAAAAAGCTGTCTGAGGCCACGGATGCCTTGAATAAGGCGCTTGCCATCGACCATGCGGATGCCGATGCCCTCTACGCGCTGGGGCGTGTCTATCAGCTCCAGAAGAATGACACCGCCGCGGTCAAGCAGTTCGAGCAGGCGCTTGCCTTTGACCCGACCTATTCCGAGCCCTACCGCGCGCTGGTGACGAGCTATACCGCGCTCGGCAAAACTCAGGAAGCCGCGTACGCCAATGCCATGGTGACCTTGACACAGGGGAAATACTCGGACGCCGCCAGCCAGTTGGAAGCGGTGCTCAAGCAGGCCCCGCAACTCACCCGCGCCTATTACGGGCTGGGCGTCGCCTATGAAAAGTTGGGGCGTTTCAAGGACGCCTATACGGCCATGGGCAATTATTTAAAGTCCTATCCCGACGATGTCGCCGGCGATGAGGTCATGACGTTAATCAAGTCGGAGTACAAACCATGAGCGAAGTAATGCCCCCTGTCCCTTCACAGACACCGGATGAATCAGTCCCGACGCCGGTGGAAGCGGCTCCGGTATCGGAGGTCCCACTCACTCCGGTGCAGCCGGACACCCGCAAAAGACGCCGGCGCTATATCCTGGCCATGCTCGGTGTGGCGCTCCTGTGCAGTATTTTGTTGTGGGTCTCGTACCTGACCACTCACCAGCCGCTCGGCCTGCCGGTGGCTCAGGTTGCGGCCAAAGCCATTCAGCCCCGTTACCTCTTTTCGATCCTGGATGTCACTTATCCAATCGGTCTTGCGGTGTCCCCCGATGGGAACCGGGTCTATGTGGGCGAAACCCAGGGTGAGCGCGCAATTCTCGTGTACGACCGGGATGGCAAATTTCTGAACAAGTTCGTCGTACCCAACACGAACCCGGCCAGCAGTGTTCCGGTCTCGATGGACCTGGACCCGCAGGGAAGGCTCTTTGTCACCGATAGTCTTCGCCGCTCCATCGACATTTACAATGCCGGCGGCAACTACCAAAAGTCGATTGCCTCGCCGTTCCCGGATGGTTGGGCCCCGATTGGCGTTCGCTTTGACGGCAACAATATCCTGGTGACCGACCAGTCCCCGCAAAACCACCGGGTGCTTACCCTGACGACGGCGGGCAAACTGCTCTCGACGACCGGGCATTACGGTGAAGGGACGGGCCGCGAAGGGTTTCATTCCCCACGCATGGCGGTCACGGACCGGCAGGGACGCATGTATGTGAGCGACAGCAATAACAATCGCGTCGCCGTCTTTAGCAAGGCCGGCAATTTCATCTATGACATTGGCGGGTTTAGCGCGCCCCACGGCATGGCGATTGACGACGACCAAAAGCTCTATGTCGTCGATACCATCGATCAGAGCGTCAAGGTCTATGATGTGAGCAAGAACCAGGCGAGCCCGCTGTTCAGCTTTGGCGACGAAGGGAGCGGCAACGGTCAATTCGAATATCCGGAAGACATTGCCATCGACGGCACCGGCCGGCTCTATATCACCGACCGCGCCAACAATCGTGTTCAAGTGTGGACGTACTGATTGCGGATTGTAGATTGCGAATTCGAATTGTGAAAAGGCGGATTGCGGGGTGAGGATTCTCTTGATGGTATTGGCGGCGCTTGCGCTGGCGGGGTGCGCTCCGGGACTCGGGGCTCGCCCGGCTATGCCAACGGCCATCGCCGGCCTCTCGGCAGAGGGGACGGTAGCGGCGACCCCCGGTCCGCGACCGACCCGGACCCCTTCGGGCCCGACCTCGACGCCAGCGCCGTGGGCGACGCCGGCGCCAACGGCAATCCCGGCGATGCATGTCACTATGCCGCATGACATTGCTTATGGAACGGATTGCCTGGACTGCCACCACGTCGGCATGAACAATCTGGATCAGGTCATGCCGCCCGACCACAAGCGCCGCACGAATGGCGAGTGCCTGGGATGCCATGTGATGGAGGTCAAGCCCACGCCAGCGCTGGTTTCGCACGTGGTGGCCGGGCGCGAGGCGTGTCTGACCTGTCACCTGCAGGGGAACAACAACGCGCCCATCGTGCCGGGAGATCATGCCGGCCGGATGAACGATAGCTGTCTGGGCTGTCATCCGGACAGCGCGCACAAAACGGCAACGCCGCGGGTGACCGGCGCGCCGGCCACGCCGACGCCTGATGATAATGGTTAAGGTCTCTGTTATTCTGAGTGGTTAAGGTCTCTGTCATTCTGAACGCAGTGAAGAATCTCGGAATGACCAGCAAGGTATGTAGGTAAGTGTGAGGAGTAGGAAGCGGCTGATGATGGCCGCTCGCGTGATGAAGCGCAGGAAGACGTTCCTTGGGTTATGGGTGCCCCACAAAACTACAAAAAGGAGGTGAAGGTTTCTGCACGTCAGTTCGTTAGCACGTTTTCCATTCTACCCAGAATACCTAAGGAGGAAGTAAGGTGAAAGTTCGTTGGATTACACTCTTGGCCGTCGCACTGGCAATCCTTGCCGTGACGGTCTTACTGGCTGGGACTCCCAATACGGCCAGCGCGGACGGTGGTCCGCACCGAGGGGGAACCGGTGGTACCAGCATGACGAACGGTTGCGCCAGTTGTCACCGGGCGCACACCGCTTCGGGGGCCGGCCTCCTCAAAGCCTCTAGCGCCTATGCGCTGTGCTACACCTGCCATGGGCCTGGCGGCGGCGACCCCGATCCCTATGACAGCTACAACACCGACACTAAAACCGGGAACACCCTGGGCGCACCGCTCAAGGGCGGTGGATTCCTCTATGCCAACATGAACATCTCCGCCACGATCACCGGCACCGTTCCCAACCCGATCGGCATCATTACCGGCACGACGACCTCAGCGCACCGTGTGTTCGGCGACCCGAACTATGGGTCCGTCACGAACGTGATCTGGGGTAGTGGCGCCATCAATGCAGCGCCGTACGCCGGCGAAGCCGGGTTCCAGCTCCAGTGCTCGACCTGCCATGACCCGCACGGCGGCAGTGGCGGCTTTGACACCAGCACCACCCCCCCCAAGCGCATCGCGACCTATCGTATCCTGCGTGGGGACTTTACGTACATGGGCATGACCGATGTCACCGGCGGCTCCGTCGTTTCGGACACCATAGCCAACCATGTCTACAACATCACCGACACGACGAATAAATGGTACTATGGACAGGATTACCTGTATCCCTCTGAAATCACCGGTACCACAGGGATCCTGATGCCGCAGCTCAACGACTGGTGCGGCAAGTGCCACGCACGCATCCACACCGGTACCGGGTCCACCGGGACCGGCTCGACCGCGTCCGGCGATGCCATCTTCCAGTACCGGCACGTCACCGGCGGCAGCAACGTCGAGGTCAACTACAACACGACCAATACGTGGCCGACCAATGGCGCACCCGGTTGCATGACCTGCCATGTGTCGCATGGCTCCGTTGTCAGTCTGACCAGCCGGGCCGCTTCGGTTCCGTGGCCGGGCGGCACCGAAGGCGTTGCGCCATATCAGGACAGCGCGCTGCTCCGTATCAGCAACCGCGGCGTCTGCGAAGCCTGCCACAACAAATAGCCGTAAGGCCACGCGTTGAACAGGTCAGCAAATCTCGCAAAAAGGGGGGAGGGGCATGCTGCCCTCCCCACACCTCCGGAGGGTGGGCGAGAACGGGAACCGGGAACCTACCCAGGGACCGGGTTCTCTTCTCTCCCGCCCTCACGGAACACAAATATCATCCGTTCTTGTTTGCAATTATCTGATCGCTTTTTATCTATCCCGAAACCATCCGTCTGCAGGATGCCATGATTCTTTATCTTTCAGCTCGCAAGCACATTCGCCCGGTGGCGGCATTCATCTTGCTCGCCGGCGCACTCCTCCTGTTGCTGGGGGCCTGTGCGCCCACGCCTACGGCGACGCCGACCAC
>JBAVQS010000192.1:0-16921 GCA_049694275.1 Anaerolineae bacterium
GAAGTCCCCGCACCCACGTTCATCCTCGCAGGCCTCGGCGCCGTGTGGTTGTGGGAACAGATACGCTTGCTTGTCAGAGCCGATTTCCACCCCCACCCTAACCCTCCCCCGCGCAGCGGGAGAGGGGACCGGACTCCCCTTCTCCCGTTGAACGGGGGAAGGGGTTGGGGGATGGGGGTAACCGCTGCCCTAGCTCTCCTCGCGCTGTTCACGTTGTGGGTCAACTTCCACGTCTATTTCGGCGAACTGGGGAACGACGCGCGCTTGTGGGACAAAAACCAGGCGCTCAGCACCGACCTGGGGAGCGCCCTCGCCGATTCCTTACAGAACGGCCAGATTCCCGCCGGGACGACGGTGTATGCGCCCGATTGGCTGATCACCCAGCGCGACGACCGTGATGTGCTCGCCCTGACCGCGAACGGCAAGTACAAATTCGCCTCGCTCGACAAGGCGCCCGATCACTTAGACGGCCCGGTGGTGTTTGCACGCCCTAATCTCACGGGGTACTGGCAGACGATTGCCGAGCAGATGCACACCAACCCGCCGATCTTACAGCGGTCAGCGGAGACCGACAAGCAAACCCAGGGGCAGATCGACAAGCTGGTTGCGGGCAGGCCGGTCCAACAGATCACGGGTTCCCCTTTCCCCCTCTCGAATCGGCCGGCGTTCTGGATCTATATTGTGCGTTAGCGCGGGGTTAATGCGAGCTGGAAGACTGCGACGCCGCGGGAATAGGGGGAATCGACATTCGTCACGGTCGCCGGGGAGCGTAACTCGATGAGGCTCTGTGCGCTTGCGGGATGCAGCAGGGGAAGGGTATAGGTCGAAAAAGCCGGGGTGACGGTTACCGTCTGGAGATACTGACCGTCGATCCAGATTTGCACCGGTTTAGGCTGATCGGCGAACAGGCGGAGCGCGAGTTGGGTCGCGCCGGGCTGTGAGACGCGAAAATCGGCGCGGTCGAGGGTCCAGCGATAGAACACGCCCGCATCCTGGCTCACTGGATAGACTCCACGCATAACGCCGACCGCCGGCGCGCCGGGATCCACCGCTCCGGAAGGCCAATACGGCACGCGGGTCCACGCCCATTCGTACCACTGCGAATTATCAAACCCCACATCGGCAATCGCCTGCGCCGCCGCCTGCGCCCCCGCCACGTCCCCTTGTTGGCGCAGCGCCTGCACCAGCCGGGCCTGCACCTCGGTGTTATCCTTCATCTGCGCGTGCGCCTGCTCGTACGCCTTGAGCGCGGCATCGGGCCGGTTGTGCGCGAGGTCATAGTTGCCGAGCGCGAGATACGGAAATACGCTGTCGCGGTCAGCCGAGATGGCGCGCTGGATGGCGCTCTCTCCTCCCCCAAACTGCGAAACGGCAAGCCAGAAACGCCCCTGGATAAAGTTGATGTAGGCCGAGCTATAGATGACCAGGATAAAGACCAGTGTGGCCGCGACGGCAAACGCCTGACGCCAGCGCGGCGCATGGAATAACGCGCCGAGCGCGCCACGCGGGTCGGCAAGCACCGGCGCGGCATAGACAATCAGGGCGAGCGTGAGCGGCTCGCGGATGCGCACGCTGGTGACGGTGGCCGCGCCGACCAGCGTGGTATAGACCGGGAGCGCGAGGAGCGGCCAAAAGAGCTGGTCACGCCGCGCGAGCGCCAGGCCCCCGAACGCGGTCAGCATCAAGAGGACATATTCGACATCCGAGGCGAGCGCAAAGTTCACGCTCCCCAACTGGAGGGTCGCACCGCGCGTCCCATTGTTTGCCAGGTTGCGAATATGCAGGTGCCAGAGCCCGGTCACCTTGTCGCGCATCCGGCCAATCCATTTGAGCGGGTCGCGACGCACAAGCTCGATCCCGAGCGCGAACTGGGCCCGCTGGCGCTCCGCCGAATTGGGATAGGCCGGAATCCAATAACTCTGCAGCCGGTCCTCATTCTCCCCCGGGTCGACGCCGTTCAAAAACGAATAGCCCCCCTCCGTCTCGACCCAGACCAACTGGTGATAGACGAAATAATTGCGAATCGTCCAGGGAGCGACGACGATGGCCACGCCGAGCACAAGCCACAGAAAAGCGACCACCGCCGAGCGGAATCGCCGATCCTCCCACCAGAGCCATAGGAAAAGGAGCGGGACATAGTAAAAGAGAAAGGCGCGCGTCAGAATCGACAGCCCGATCGCAATGCCCGAGAGGAGAAGCAGGAAGGCCACCGAGCGACCACGGCGCAGGCGCGCCTGGGCCCGTTCGAGCAAGACCAGCGACAGCGCGAGGAAAACGATAAACAGCGTTTCCGATAGGATGCGGCTGCCGTATGCCGCGAACGGGAGATAGAGCGCAACACCCGCTGCGGCCACCGCCGAGGTGGCATAGCGCCGGTCAGAATTCTGGAACAACCGGCGGGTCAGCGTCGCCGCCAGCGCGACGGCGAGGAGCGAGAGGGCTGATTGATACAACAGGGCCACGGGGAGATCGACGCCGAGGACGGTGAACGCCCCTGCGAAATAGAGAGAGGGGACCGGTGGGCGAAGCCACTTGCCGGTGTCGTAATAATCGCCCTGCAAATAGAGATGAATCGCGCCGCGATAATATTCGTCTTCGTCGCCCGCGCCCACACTCCCCGCAATCGCCTGGTCCTGCCAGAGCCAGACGCGCAGGACCATACCGAACAGCAGGATGACGACCAGGACCGGGAGATACCAGCGCGGACGCGCCGATGATACAGAGGATAATGCCATTGGAAACCGGGCGCGATTATAAATCAAAACCGCATTTATTCAAAACATTGGCGACTTTACACTTTATTGATGCTTTGCCCGCTTTTCCTGATACTGCATTGATGTAGAATCAGATAGAATCAAGCGACCTGCAATCACAAGGATGGAATATGATAAAACAGTCTCACTGGCTACGAACTCTCGGTACGGGCGTGCTGCTGCTCGTCCTGGCCCTGGCGGTCGTTCCCGCACAGGCGCGCCCTGATCAACCCGCCTCGGCCCAATCCGGGACTCCGGCGGCCAGTCTCACACCGATTCAACACATTATCATCATCGACAAGGAAAACCGGACCTTCGATAACTATTTCGGAACCTTTCCGGGAGCAGATGGCGCGACTACCTACAAAACGCTGGGGGGTTATACGCGCAAGCTCAATCACCAGCCGGATAACCTCTCGAATGGGATTGCCCATACGGCTCAGGACGCGCACCTGGCCTATGATGGGGGCAAGATGGACAAGTTCTCGCAGATACCGGGCGCCATGCAGAACGGAGTGGACGAAGCGGATGCGCAGCTTTACCAGTCGGATATTCCGAATTACTGGCGCTATGCGAGCGCCTTTACCCTGGCCGATCGGGTTTTCTCGATGATTATGGGGCCGAGCTTTCCCAATCACCTCTTTTCGATTGCCATACGCGACAATCAGGTGGACAACAATCCTGCGATCTCGGACCCTACAATGTGGTCGCGTTGGGGATGCGATGCGCCGGCCGGGACGACGGTTGAACAACGCTTCTCGGATGGAACAACATCTAACATCTTCCCCTGTTTCAATTTTACAACCCTGGGAGACCTGCTGACGGCGCACAATATCTCGTGGAAGTATTATGCGCCGGCTCAAGACCAATCCGGTTACCAGTGGTCTGCCTATAACGCCATCGCGCACATCCGGCAAACCGATCAGTGGGCTGCGCATGTCGTGCCGGTTGAAAATTTTGCCGCCGATGCCGCGTCGGGGAATTTACCCGCCGTGAGCTGGTTAGTCGAAGATGCGGACCACAGCGAGCACGCGCCGCACAGCGTCTGCATAGGCGAGAACTGGAGCGTTCAGCAAATTAACGCGATCATGCAAAACCCTGCCCTCTGGCAGACAACCGCCATCATCCTCACCTGGGATGATTTCGGCGGCATGTACGATCATGTGCCCCCGCCGCAAGGACCGAACCCGCAAATTGAATATGGCTTTCGCGTCCCGACCATTCTCATCTCACCCTACGCGAAACCCGGACATATCGACCACACCACTTACAGCTTTCCCGCCATGCTCAAGTTTGTCGAAGCAAACTATGGCTTACCGCCGCTGGGCGCTCTGGACAAGGTCTCGCCGAACATGTTTGCCGCATTCAATTTCTCGCAAGCCCCGCTGCCGCCGCTCATCCTCACCCAACGGACCTGCCCACCCATCGTCTCCCATCAACTCAACTACGCGGACGATCAGGAATAATCGCCGGTCCATGAGCGTGTGCCGGCAATGTTACACATAGAATGCAGATTCGCGCGGGGCAATACAGATTGGAACGATATTGCCCCGCGTTGATCCGTTCTGTATTTTCGGCAGCCTCGCGGGACTGTTCACTTTGCGCGAATTTTGCAACCCTCGTATAATGCGGGCACTTTGAAGCGCCTGCAAAATATCTCCTTTAGAACCTGGTTACTCGTCGCTGCGGTCGCATCGCTTGCCCTACTGGTCGCCTATCAGATTCCCTACACTTATCGCTTGAACATGGGGCAGCCCGAAGTGGCGCTGTTTACTACAGGCCTGCTCCCCCGCGAGCGCCAACCCCAGTACGATTTCCGATGGTCGACAGCGCACGCGACGCTCGTCCTCCCCGCGGTTGTGCAGAACCAAAAGTATCGCCTCGAGCTGGTCCTGGCTGCCGGGGCGCGCCCTGCATCCGCGCCGGTCCCGGAGCTCGCCGTGACGGCAAACGGCATGCTGTTAGACCAGGCCCAGATCGATCCGGCCGCCGATACCTACACATTTACGGTCGACCCTGCAGTCGTCGCCCGTTCCAGCAATCTAACCGTTGCACTCGATGTTCCGACCTTTAATCCCAGCGAAACGATTCCGGGAAGCACGGATGACCGCGACCTTGGCGTGCAGGTTATCAGCGCGCGCCTGACGCCCGACGGGCCACCGATCGGGCTTGTTGCCTTACCACCGTGGACCCAGTGGCTCGGCTGGACACTCCTGCTCTTGCTTTATGCCCTCTTGCTCCGGCGCACGCGCCTCCTGCCAACGCGCCGACAAGAATGGCTCGGCGTGGGCGTCGGAGCATTGCTCCTCCTGCTCGGGCTCACCCTGGCCCGGTCCCTGGCCGCATCACAGATCTGGCCGCTGTGCGGCATCATGGCCGCACTGGCGCTCGTCGCGCCGACCTTTCTCGGATGGGTCGCGCGCTCGCGCGCCGAGGGACGGCTGTCGCTGGAATTTCTCCACACGCTCGGCATCCCCAACCCGCGGACACGCGCAGCCGTCGAGGGCGTGCTCATCACCGCCATCGCCATCTATTACCTCGTCGCCGTCGTGCTCCCACTCCGCTCGACGACACTCGGCGATTTTGCCACCTATTACGTGACCGGCGGGATTTATCTGCAAGGGGGCGATTTCTATGATGCAGACCAGCTCCAGGCGTTCAACGACCAGCATCACATCCTGCCCGGCAAGATTGGCCCGCTTTCATACCCGCCGGCGGCGGTGGTGATGTATGCGCCGATCGCGCTCCTCACATGGAGCCAGGCCAAGCTCGTGTGGCTCGTCCTGAGCTATGCGTTCCTCGTCGCGGCCGCGGTCCTGCTCTGGCTGGCGCTACGCCAATCTTCTGCGCAGCCGGCGAGCCCGATCTGGCTCGCCCTCATGCTGCTCTATTCACAATCGCTGCAGCATTCGCTCGAGTTCGGCCAGGTGGGCCCGCTCTTTATCTTTTTGTTCGCCGCCGCTCTGTGGGGATGGACCAACCGCCGTGCGACGTCGACGGGCGCAGCCATCGTCATCGCGACGGCGTTCAAAATCTTTCCGGGCATTTATCTCGCCTATTTCCTTTGGCGGCGCGCCTGGCGCAACCTGATACAGACCATCGCAATCGGCGCCGGCGTGCTCATCGCCACCCTCCTGGTCACCGGGCCGGGGCGCTGGCTTACCTATTTTACCGCCGTCCTGCCCGACTCGTCATTCCACCGCCCGTCCAATTTCGACCAATCGACGCTCATCTTTTTGCGGCGCATCAACAGCATGCTGGGCTGGTTGCCGGACAATAGCCAGCTCGACAAAACCCCCAGTATCCAGATGCAGGTCCTGGCTCTCGTCGTGTCGGGACTGCTCCTCGCTTTGACACTCGCCGTGTTTTACCGGCATCCGGCGCGGGATGCGCAAGGCAACCAGGTTGAGTTTGGCGTGGCCCTCGCGCTCATGATGCTCCTCCTCCCGCGCATGTGGGAGCACTATTTGATGTGGCTCATCCTGCCCCTCTACCTGATGTTGAACGGGCTGGCGAACCGGCAGATCGGCCTCGCCGCGCAGGTTGGAGTCCTCGCGCTCTTTCTCATCAGCCTGCCCATCTCGCAGGATGCCCCCGGCTTTTTCACACAGCCCGGCTTTCCGCCGGCGCTGACCTCGCTGGGGCTGTACGGCAATTTTCTCATCCTGCTCGGCCTGCTCTATTTGAGCGCCTATCCCGCGCCGCCCCTACCCATCTCGCAGGCAGCACCCGCAAAGGCGCATGAAGCGCAACAGGCCGAGCAATCCATTTAATCGGGGTTTGATCCGTGTTGACAAACGACCAAGACATTGACAAGGCGCTCGAAGCGCAAATCGATCCCTGGCTCACGCACATGCGCTGGCGCGCCGATTTCGACGAATGGCGCAAAAAACGTCTCTGGCAGGAAAACTATCAGCAAGAAGCGCTGGCCGACCTGAACCGGTTTGCGAAGGCCACGCCCATCCAGACGCGCGTCCTCGATCTGGGCGCCGGCATGGGAGGGTTCGCCGTCGCGCTGGCGCGAACGGAACGCCAGGTTGTAGCGATGGACTACAACCTGGCTTATTGCGAGATCACGCGAACGCGGGCCCGGCGTTATGGGCTCAACCTGCCCGCGCTCAAGGGGGCGGGTGAAGCGCTCCCCTTTGCCAATACCGCCTTTGGCATTCTCACCTGCTGGGATGTCGTCGAGCATGTGCAGGACCCGGAAAAATTACTCTCTGAAATTGCACGTGTGCTCCAACCCGACGGGCGCGCCTTTATCACAGTGATTAACCGCTATGCGCTCGTCGACCCGCACTATCACCTGCGCTTTATTAACTGGCTTCCCCGACCGCTGGCCGAGAAATATATCGGATGGCGGCAGCGCACGAAAAAGACTCCCCTGCAGGACAAGCAAAAGCTGAGCGAGATGCACTATTACACTTACGGCGCGGCGGTCCAGCTCGCGGCCCGGTTCGGTTTCGAGACACAGGATTTGAACGCGCTGCACAGCCGGTTCAACCGCCTGCCCCGGCCATTGGGGCGCGCCCTTTATCTCGCCTGGCGCACGTTCGGCATGGGCACCTACCGCCTGGTATTGATCAAGCGATGACCGAAAAACGATTACGCGTCGCGCTTTTGAATGTGACGACGACGACGCAGATGGGCGGCGTCGAAAGCTTTGTCTGGGAGATTGCCACACACCTGCCCGCGGACGAGGTCCAGGTGGATGTGCTGGGCGGGCACGGCAAGATTACACGCGACATGCCCCCCGGCGTGCGCGTGCGGACCTTTCCCTACCTCCCACGCACCTTCTGGGCCCGCGTTCCGTTGCTCCGCCGTTCCAAACCGCTGGTCAAGCTACTGGAACGCCTCTCGTTTGGAATCGCCGTCCTGCCGACCCTGCTGCGCGAGCGGTATGACATCTTGCACATCCAAAAGCCTTTCGACCTACCCGTCGCCGGGTTAGCCCGGCTGTTCGTCGGGAGCAAAGTGCTGTTCGGCTGTCATGGAACGGATTATTTTCCCGGCGATCGCTTTTTCGTTCGCGCCGCCGATGGCGCGGTCTCTTGCTCGCGCTTTAATGCCTCGCAGATTGTGGAGCATTATCACCTCAACCCGGTCGTCATCTTTAACGGATTCGATCCTGCACTGTTTCACCCCATGCCCCGTGATCTCGAACTGCGCGCCCGGTTTGCCGCGTCCACCGAACACCTGCTCCTATTTGCCGGGCGCCTCATTCGGTGGAAGGGAGTACAGCATCTGCTCGACGCGCTCTCGCAGTTGGACCCAGATGTAAAGCTGGTGATTACCGGGGAAGGGGACGAACGGGAACGGCTCGAACAGCAAGCCCACGACCTGCAGTTGTCCGGGCGCGTATTTTTCAGCGGGCGGGTAGCGACGGCTGACCTTCCGCGCTATTACAGCATCAGCGATCTGGTCGTTCTGCCTAGCCTGACGCACGAGACCTTTAGCATTGTGGCATGCGAAGCGCTGGCGTGCAGCCGCCCGGTTGTGGGCGCACGCGTCGGCGGCATTCCAGAACTCGTCGAGGAATTGGTACCGCCCGGAGATGCATCCGCGCTAGCAAACAAGATTCGCGCGCTCCTGGCAGATCCGGCCCACCGGGAGGAACTGGCGCGACGGGGCTGTGAACAGGTCAATACCTTTTTGACCTGGCAAGCAACGACGGGGCGCGTGGTTGAAATCTATCGCCGGTTAAAGCGGGGCGAGCGCGTATTCGATGCGCCCAATCACATACAGCAGTCGTTGGGCTGAACTTGCCTTTTTCTCTCGCAATGTTATAATCGCCACAGGTTTGCCAGTCTGTAATCGGCACACCTAATTCAGGAGGTTGTATGAAGTTCGACCAAGTACGCCGGCTACTGATACAGATTTTTCCATTGGCAGCCCTGATTGGAGCAGTAGCCATCCTGTTCCTCTTTACAAACACGAATAGCGCATCCGCATCTACGTGGTCTTTCAAAACACTTACCGGAACCAACGCTTCAGACATAGCCGTGGACCCGACCAACGGCCACGCCCACGTTGTGTGGGGGGCGCCCGCGGGCGGAGACTATTATTATTCAGAGTGCGATCCGGTCGCAAACACCTGCACGAACCCATTAGACCTTTATCAGAACGGGTTCGGGCCAACCCCGTTGGGACAGGCCCCTGCCCCTGAGAACATCGACCCGCAGTATAATACGGCGGACGCCCTTCGCCCTGCCGTTGCAGTGGATAGCCTAGGCAACGTCTATACCGGTTTCAACAATCCTCCGGTGGGATCAGGAAAGGCCTATTTCCGCATGCGCCCGGCCGGGTCAACGGCCTGGAATAAGGCGGTCGCGCTTGGGACCGGGTGGGCCGTGCGCCTCGCCACCGATTCATCCAACAACCTGCATGCCGTCTGGGGTTATCAGAGCGCCCAGAATTACAAGAAGTTTGCGCTCAATAGCACTACCCCCTCCATAACCAAGAGCAATTTTGTCTCCAATGCCAACGGGGCTTCCATCGCCATCGATTCGGCTGGGACCGCGCACATTGTCTGGGAGACCGGTGGGAACCCGAACGCGATTCAATATCGCACCATCTCATCGACCGGGACGGTCAGCGCGGTCAAAGTCGTTTACGCCCCGGGAGGCAATAAAACCATCAACCCGCACATTGCAGTCGACGCAACGGACCGGCTCCATATCGTCTATCGCGATTCAAATCCGAGCAGCATCCGAATCTATTACCAGAGCTTTGACAACAGCGGCAACCTCGGCAACCCGATTCCTGCCACTCATAAAGTCATCAGCACCGACGGCAATGGCGGCGATGAACCGAGCGTGTCGACCATTACCACTAACGGCACGACCTACTATTTCGTCACCTACCAGCGCATCAATCCTGACAATACGCTCAATACGATGGTGTATGACGGTTCCACGAACCAGCTTGCGGCAATTGATGGCAAAGCTCGCGAGAACTGGCCGCGCATCGCCGCCAACCCCAAGACCGGCGAGATCAATACCGTCTTTCGGTTCGCCCCCGGCGATGGCTCACAGAACCTCGTCTATGCACACCGCAACTGCAACTGCGTCCAGTCGGCGACCAATACGCCGACTGTCACCCAAACGTCGACCGTAACCAATACGCCGACAAGCACATCGACATCGACGAGCACGCCGACATCGACCGACACACCCACCGCAACCAACACCGCCACGATTACCGACACGCCGACGGACACGCCGACATCCACCGATACGCCGACGGCATGCGTGGGCTGCACCGATACGCCGACGCCCACCTCTACCGATACGCCTACGGTCACGGACACGCCCACAGTCACAGACACGCCGACATCCACCAGTACGCCGACCGAGACGCCGACGAACACGGCAACCAGTACATCGACCAGCACCCCAACTGCAACAGCCACACTGGGCCACGGCACGCCGGTGAACCTCTCGAACAGTACCGCGACAGACAAAGCGCCTAACATCACCATCAACGGGAACGGTGATATTGTTGTCGCGTGGGAAAAGGACACGAGCTCGTCCAAGGACATTTATGCACGCATCGCCCCGGGCGGCGGGTCGTTCAATGCCGCCGTCAAAGTGTCGAGCGCTTCACCGGCCGTTCTGCCCGACCTCTTTAACGCCAACACCTCGGACGTATATGCGTTCTTCCAACAGGGGACCGATATCTTTGATTCGATCCTGAGCGGCGGTTCCTGGTCCAGCACCACCAATGTCAGCAACACGCCCGGTCTGTCTTCGCAAAATGGCGTAGGCGTCCAGGGCAGCGATAGCAAAGTGTGGCTCGCCTGGCGTGAAATTAACAACCTCTCGTACGATGTCTGGGCTTTGCAAGTAGGCGGCAGCCGCACCCAATTATCGACCAGCGGCTCCGCCTCCTCTCCGGCCATCATTGCGGGAGACAGCGGGCAAGTTTTCGTCGCCTGGCTCGACAAGGGCCCCAGCGCGAACCTGAGCCAGATCAAGGTCTCGGAATGGACCGGCTCGGCCTGGACGGCCCTTCCCAATGCGACCAGCACCGGGAGCCAGCCCGCGCTCGCCTACCAGAACGGCAAGCTCTACGCCGTCTGGCTGAGTGGCGCAAAGATTCAGGAGAGCATCTGGGATGGCTCCAGTTGGGGAACCATCACCACCGTCAGCACCGGGACCTCGCCCAAGACGCCCAAAGTCTTTGTCCCGGCCAGTGGGAATGTCTTTATCGTCTGGTCTGACGGCGGCAAGATTTATCTCTCAAAGAACAGCGGCGCCAAGCAACTCGTCTCAGGGAGCATTGGCAGCGCCACACTCCCCTCGCTCTATGTCGATAGCAACGACATTCCGTACATCGTCTTTTCGAACGGCGAGGTCTGGTACGTGCTCAATCCGTAGAGCGCCGCACGTGATCACAGGTTAGACCTGGCAGGTCTTGGCTCGCACATGCGCGCCGGCGCTTGCCAGGGACAGAGTCAATCTCAAAACCGGTAGAGCCCAAGTGGATGGGTTCGAGCGTTGAACCCATCCACTTGTCATGCCCACGGAGTTTTGCATGAGCAGGATCGAATCGACGCTTAATGCGCTGTTAAACCCGCTCGGTTACGAAATTGCATTGCACAAACGCGACAATCCCAAATTACGCCCGCCCGATCTGGCTGTGCCCTCGGCTGAGATCATCCAGAAGGCGGCCGGGTATTTTTGCAACTCGTTTCCCATCGCGCCAGGCTGCGGGCTGACGCAGGAGGAGATCGACCGCAGAATCGCCGGCTATTTCTGGCACTATCCTTTCGAGTTTGGCGGCAAGATGGTCAATTCGGACCACCAGGCCTTTAAAGGGATGCAGGGCCGGCACTATCGTCGCTATATGCACATCTTTCCGGCCCTCCTCTCGCTGACCGGCGGGTCCTTGGAGGGCAAGCGGGTGCTGGATATCGCGTGCAACGCCGGATTCTGGTCCATTCAAGCGCGGCTTGCCGGCGCCGAGTCGGTCCTGGGCGTCGAAGCCAGCGCCAAGAATATCGAGCAAGCAAACTTTATTCTTCAGCTTACCGGCCTCGATCGCATCCGCTACCAGGTATTGAACGCCTATGAGGTCTCGGCGGAGGCGTTGGGCGAGTTCGATATTACCTTTTTCTTTGGCCTGCTCTATCATCTCGACGAGCCGATGCTGGCGCTCCGGCGGTTGCACGAGGTGACGAAAACCATTGCAGTCGTCGATACGTCCATGGCTCAATCCCCCGTTCCGACCCTGTCGCTCAAATCCGACGACGTACACCAGCAAAATTTTTCTAACGATCTCAAACTGGTGCCGTCCAAAAGCGCGGTCCCGATCCTGCTCCGGCATGCAGGGTTCCGCGAGGTCTATTGGACGCCCGATTTCACCAACAATCGCGATTACCAGCTTGGCGGCGGACGCGGCACCTTTATCGCCATGAAATAACAAGCCCATGCGTGTATTACTGGTTGGTATGGGCGGCGTGAACGCCGCCTTCAAGAACTGGACGGAACCTTCTCTGGCGCACGCGCTCACCCAGCGCGGGCACGACGTCTATTCCTATAGCTATCTCGATCCTGCGTCGAGCGTACAGCGACTGCGCGATGAGGATGTCGAGGGCGTGCGCGTGCACCGCGTGTCGCTCGGCCCGGTCGGCTTTTCCTGGGACCTCTGGCAGGCCATGCGCCGCGACCGCCCACCCGAAATCGTTCACATTCACCACCTGCGCAACGAACTGGCCTGGCAGGTCATGCTCTATTTCCAATCTCGGCGCATCCCGGTGATCCTCTCGCCAATTGGCCTGCTGCACGACCGCTTTATCACCGACAACCGCGACGACCCGTTTACGCAGCGGCTCAAGCTTGACAACCTGATTTTCAACGCACGGGACTATATCCAACACCTCTCGCGCGAGTTCAGTCCGCGCAAGCACCTCCGAAACGGGTTGACCCATTTTCCGCTGGGCCGTGCCAATCACCTGATTGCGCTGTCAGAGTTTGAAAAGGGGCTGTTCGTACAAATGGGTATCCCGGAAACCCGGATCACCGTGATCCCCTTTGCCGTCGATCTCCCGCTTATCGACCAGGCGCTGGCAACAGGCCAGCCGCCGCGTAACTGGAACTATACGCGCCCGATCATCCTTTTTATCGGCCAGCTCAAGTATCGCAAAGGGTTCGACATCCTGATCCGCGCAGCGCCCCGCGTCCGCGCCGAGTTCCCCACCGCGTCGTTCGTGTTCCTGACGCACAATACGAGCCAGCGCGAAGCATTCATGCAGCTTGTAGACCAGGTGGGTGCGCGCGATTATATCTATCTGGTCAAACAGGAAGGGGGCCCTGACACCGAGCCGGAAAAGATGCGCCAGTACGCCGCAAGCGATCTCTTTGCCTTTCCGACGCGCTATGAGGGGTTTGGCATCCCGCTCCTCGAAGCGATGGCGTGCCGCGTGCCAATCGTTTCGACCCGGATTCCGGTAATTGACGAAATCATTCAGGATGGCGAGAACGGGGCGCTGAGCAAGCTCAACAACCCGGACGATCTGGCTGCAAAAATGATTGGTGCGCTCAAGGATGTCGAATGGCGTAAGCGGGCCGAGGCGACGGGTCGGGCGCGCGTGGAAACGTGTTATACTGAACCGCGCCTTGCCGAACTGACTGAGCACGTCTATCGACAAGCGCTCAATCGGGCGCGATGACCAACGAGCAGTGGAGTGCGAATTCTTTGGGAAAAATTACCATACCCGCATGGAAATGCCTGCGTTATGAAGTGGCGATCAACGGCGCGCGCATTCTGCGCAAGACGATTAACGATTTCAGCCTCTGGCGCCTGATCGAATATCCAGAAACGGCCAAGTGGACCGAAGCAGGACGGGGCGACCTCGTGCTGGATGTCGGCTCGGGCACCTCGACTTTTGGGCAGATGCTGGCCCGCGAGGGGGCTCGCGTGATCGTGCTGGACCTGTCGCGCGAGCGTGTCCAGTGGCAGCGGGAAAAAGCCGCTGAGGCGTCGCCCGAGGTGCAAGCGCGCATCCTGCCGGTTGTCGCCGACGCCACCGCCCTCCCCTTTTGCGATGGCGTATTCGAACGCATCACCTCGGTCTCGGCGCTCGAACATGTGCCCGGGGATGCGCAGGCGGCCAGCGAGATCGGGCGCGTCCTGCGCCCGAACGGAATTGCGGTCATTAGCGTGCCCTACACCTTTGAGGAGCGCAAGGGCTTTTTTGCGGGGATTAAAGATTTCAAGCGCACCGAGCGAAACACCTTCGTCCAGCCGAGCAAGGGGAACTACCAGGTGCGCTTTTACTCGAACGCTGACCTGGAAAGCCGTTTCGCCCAACCGGCGCACGCAACTATCGAGCGCATCAGCTATTTCGGACGCAAGATTTTGAACGATTGGTACAGCGAGACCCGCCTGAACCGGTACTGGCTCTCATTCATCCTGAAGGATTACGTGCTCAAGCTGATTGTCCATCCCTTTGAAGAGACCTTTCTGCGCGGGACAGAGCCGTTCGGCGTCATTTTTCGCATGAGAAAGACCGGATAGCGTGGGCTATAACGAGCAGTATTTTCAGAACCAGATCCGCAAGTCGGATGACAAGGTGGCGTGGCAGTACGGGTCGATGGTTTCGTTCGCCCACACCGAGCCCCCGACTGCGCTGCGGGTGCTTGACGCCGGCTGCGGCGCCGGGCCGGGGTTGCGCTATTTGTGCTCGCGCGGCTATTGCACCTTTGGCACGGATTTCGTCGAATACCCGCTGATCGTCTCCCGCCAGGTTGCGCCCGGCGCAAGCATTGCCCGGAGCGACCTTGGCAAACCTTTTCCCTTTGCCGCAGAGGCATTCGACCTGATTCTGATGGGCGAAGTGATCGAGCACCTCGACGATACCCATGCGCTGCTGGCCGAATGCCGCCGCGTGCTGGCGACCGGGGGCGCGCTTGTCGTCACCACGCCCAATCTCCGGGATATTCGTAAATACTGGCAGGGCCGGCAGTGGTCGGGATATATCGACCCGACGCACAAGCGATTGTTTAATGCAGCGGGGCTCGCCGCCGAATTTCGCGCGGCCGGATTCAACCGGGTGCGGGTGCGTACGGGATTCAAGCCCATGTTCTGGGTCTCGTCGAAAAAACTGGGCCTGCGGTTCGCCGTGCCCTGGCCGCCGCTGATCGGCAACACCTTGATCGCCGTGGGGTACCGGGACTGATGCGGCTGTTGTACGTCATCGTCGGCTATGGCGCGGAACATATCGGATATGAGATGCACCGTGAGATTGCGCAGGAAATCATGGCGCGGGGGCACTCGTACACGATCTGGGCATTGACCCATAGCAAGCACATGCGCAATCGCACACCGGAAACGATTGAGGATGGGATTCCGATCGTGCGGGCCGTGTGCGCGGGGCCCAAATACCTTGACCTGATCAACCGGCTGGCAACGCCCATTTTCAAGTTCCCCTGGTTTCTCACGGCGCTGTCGCGACTCGTCGCTTTTCTCTGGAACCATCGCGATTACGACCTGGTGATTGCCGAAGGCGCCTTTCCCATCGGCGCCATTGTTTACCTGGCGACCCGGATTGTGCGCCTGCCGTTTATCATGTATATCAACGGGGCGGATTTCATCGCCAACCAACAGGCCAATTACGGCTATGCGCGTTATGCGCTGGTCCGCTGGTTCCTCCGACGCGCCTACCAGTCAGCGCGCCTGCTCAAGGCCGAGTCACCCTATGGCGCCGAAAGCACGATCGCGCTCGGCTGCCCGCCCGAAAAAATGACGCTCGTCCAACGCAATATCGGCCGCTGCTGCTATCCACCGGAGGACCGCGACCTCGCCACCTATCGGCGGCAAGCGCGTGAACGGGTTGGCGCGGCGTTTCACATTACCGCGCCTCGCCTGATTCTCGCCAGCGGACGGCTCTTGCCCATCAAGGGGTTTGACCTCTTGATTCGTGCGCTCCCCCACGTCGTCGAGCGCGCCGGCGATGTGCAGGTCCTCTTTTTGGGGCCCAATCGCGTAGATACGCGACTGGGTAATTATCAACAGGTTCTGACGCAACTGGCGCAAGAACTGGGCGTGGCCGATCGCATTGTGTTCGCCGGATCGGTCGCGTACGACCAGGTGCGCGATTTTGTGGCGGCCGCCGACGTGGTCGCCATCCCATCTCGCCAGGACAGCGGGAACAAGTTGGTCATGGAAGCGGCAGCTGTCGCAACCCCCTTTGTCGCAACCCATACCGCGGGAAACGCGCGCTGGGCGCCCGAATGGGATTGCGGATTGATTATCAACCCCGAAGCCGTACAAGAAATGGCCGATGGGCTGGTTCGCCTGCTCTGCGATCCGGTCGCCGCGCGCCGCATGGGGCAGAACGGGCTCCGCTTTGCCGCCATGTTCCATCCAGCCAGGGTGGCCGAGCGCACACTCTGGCTGTGCGAATGCGCCGTCCAGCGCGAATCGCCGCCGCAGGAACTGCGCGAGTTCAATACGCTATTACATCCGAACCTATCCTGAGTATTGGTCCAGTGAAGAACATTCTTTTTCTGCTTGCCGACTGTTTACGGGCGGACCTCGTCTTTGGCGAGAACCGCCGGGCGCCGACCCCGGCGATCAACCGATTAAAGAAATGGGGACTGTCGTTCACCCAGGTCATTTCGAGCGCGACCATGACCTCGCCCTGCGTCTCGGCGCTGATGACCGGCTGCTATCCGCACGTGACCGGCATCCATCAACTGCGCGGCGACACTCTCAACCCGGCGTTGCCCACACTGGCCGAACTGCTCCAGGCCAAAGGTTACCGGACCGGCGCCCTCGTCACCGGGCCGCTCTGGGAAGGGCTGGGAATCGAACGCGGTTTTGAGCATTTCGAATATCGCAAGCCGAGCCCACAGCTCTCAGCCTCCTGGCGCGACCGGATTCGCGAGTGGAGCACGCCGGGCGAGGATGCGCGCCCATGGTTCCTTTACGCCCACTTTTTCGACCTGCATGCGCCGCGCGTCGTCGCCCCCGAGTTTGACCGGAGCGAGTTTGGCCCCACCATCTACGAGCGCGCGGTCGCCAGCCTGGACCGCCGATTCGCCGAAATCTTTGGGGCGCTGGACTGGAAGAACACGATCGTCGTTCTGCATGCCGACCATGGCGAGGCCTATCCGGAAACGGCATGGCTTGAGTTTCGCGAAAAGATGTGGCAGGATGTCCTC
>JBAVQS010000193.1:0-3762 GCA_049694275.1 Anaerolineae bacterium
CCGCAGCAAGCGGCGGGCGCGCTGACGTCGTCTTGCCAGTTGCTGAGTTGTACCGAAAGGTCTCATACTGCACATTATCGCACATCCGAGAGCCTTCCGGACATTAATTAATCAAAACTCTGTAACTACAACCCGCAAAGTTCAAAGATTTAGCGGCGCTTACAGCACAAAGTTGGAGCGAAAAGACATTCCACACGAGAATGGAATGTAATATCGCACAGCGGAGGCCGCGTTTGCAGCCAAAGATGCTGCTCGATATGATCAAAGATACGGGGCATAGCTCCATCTCCCGGTGTGTTACGGGAACAGCACGCGCAACTCCCATGCGGAACCGGCGCGGCAGATGTCGACGCGCTTCATCGCCGGGACGGGGGAATCACCTTATAGGACAGGCATCCCGGCGCGGGCGTGCAAACATTTTAGCACAGGCGCGGAGCACGCGCAATGAGCGGGATTTCAAACCCGAAGGGTCTTCCGCAGACCCTTCGGGTTTGAAATGGGAGTTACTTGAGGACGCTCCAGATTGAGTGAAGGCCGTCGGTGGCGTTCGCGGGATCGACCGCGAGCCAGACAAGCTTGTCGTTGATAGCGTAAAAAAAGTAGAGCTGCTGTCCAAGGCCGGTCGTCTGATAAAGGGTCCGGCCGCTGATGGTCAAGGGACTGAGGTTCGCGAACATGCCATTGCCCCCCTGGCCAATCTTGCTCGCCATGCCGTCCGCCAGCTTGGTCGCGGTGGCCGCATCCTTGGCCTGCCCGACCCACAGGGTCGCCTTGCTGTTACCGCTCGCATAGTCGGCGCGATAGCCGTTCACCAGGTCAAACCCGTCGCCGTACATGGCGGCATACGCGTTCAGGGTGTCCTTGCCCTGCGTGGTCGTGGTGAGCGGAAGCGGGCCAATCTGCGTCGGGACCCCATCCTTGTTGAGAGAGACGGCGACAATCGTCACCGTGACCGGAGGCGCGGTGGGCCCGGCGGCGGCCGTGGGCAGGGAGGCGGCCACTGCCGCCGGCGTGCTCGTTACGGGAGGCTGAGTCATGGTGGTCCAGAGCAGGTAACCGGCTACAAAGAGCACGGCGAGCACTGCGGCCACCGCCACAAGTTTCTTCATCTTTTTCCTTTCAGTTTTTTTGGGGCCACGGCGGTCCCCCTGCATCACCCCGAATTATCGCATTCTGCGCATCGCGCCGGTATGGTCGAATGACCCGATTTGGAGGGGATAAATGGTGTAACGGATTGCGCCGGTTTGCGTAGATAAAAATGGTCCGAATGGCGGCCCGGTTGTAGGGGCGACCGGCCGGTCGCCCAACCCGGTGCCATTTTGTAGGGGTGAATGGCCGTTCGCCCTACGTGGAGGTTCAATGACAGGAGCAAAGGGTATCGTCCAGTTGCAGACCTTATCCGGTACGCCGGTACGAGTGGGCGCGACTACCGTGACGCCGCAGTCTCAGGCGCTGACCGTCCGGCTTCCGTTCGGCGGTTTTGTCCGGAACCGGCCGGTGGCCGTCCTCGTCGAGCGGGAGGGGCGGACGGAGCGGATTCCCATTATCGACGTGACGCGTGTTGCGGAGATTGCGCTGGCCGGCCTGGCGCTTGTCCTGCTCCTGACAGTCAGCGCCACACGGAGCAGAAAGGAGAGCAGGGGTGGGAGATCATACGGACGCATGGGCTGAAACAGTCAGCCAAGCGCAAGCGCGTAATGCGCAGTCGCTGGAAAAGATTCTGGCCGCGGCCCAGCCGGGCGCGGTGTATGCAGCCCCCGTGGTCAAGGATGGGTATACCATCATCACCGCCAGCCAGATCGCGGCCGGGGGTGGCTATGGCTTTGGCATGGGGACCGGCACAGCGCCGGCCAATCCGAACCAGCCGGAAGAGACGCCGGGCGGCGGATCGGGCGGCGGCGGGGGCGGCGGGGGATTCTCGACCGGGCGCCCCGTTGCGGCAATCGTCATTGGCCCGGAGGGGGTCCGAGTGGAACCGATCGTCGACGTGACCAGGCTCGGTATTGCGGGGATTACGACGGCGATCGCGATGCTCGCCACGTTACGAACGTTATTCAAAAAATAGTAGGGGCAGCGCCTTGTGCCTGCCCATGCAGGGACAGCGCCTTGCAACCCAGGGGAGTCGCCCTGGGAGGCCTGCCCATAGAGGAGAATTGAAAATGAACGACGAACAAAAGACACCGACCGGCGGCGCAGGCTCGACCGAAGCCTGGCGCGAGGTTGGCAAGCAGTTTGAAACGCTGGGACATACGCTGGCAGACGCCGTGCGCACCTCCTGGTACAGCGAAGATAACCGCAAGCGCCTGCAAGAGATGCAGGGCGGGCTGGAATCGATGACCAAGCAGGTCAGCCAGGCAATCAAAGAGACCGCGGCGAACCCATCGGCCGAACAGGTCAAGGAGCAGGCAGTCAAGGCCGCGCAAACCGCGCGAACCGCCGGCGAGCAGACTATTCAGGAGATTCGCCCGCACCTGGTCAATGCGCTCCATCAATTAAATCAAGAGCTCGAGAAACTGGTCAAGCGCATGGAAGAGGAAAAGGCCACAAACGACAAGCAAGGGCAACCACCCGCGGGCGGTTTGCGCTAGCAACAGGTGGCGCTCTACAGCGTCGTAGAGCGCCGCTTGTCAAAACTCTGCTGCGCGTGTTTGACAGGAGACCCCTTCCTGTATACAGTTACAGCGCATGGTAAAAACAGTTACGGCCACGCGCTATATGACGCCGCTGCGCGAGGGCGGCTCGCTCCCCGCGATTGTCGAGGCGAGCGACGGGCAGCTCTATGTGCTGAAATTTCGTGGAGCGGGCCAGGGAACCAAGGCGCTGATCGCCGAATTGATTGCGGGCGAGCTTGGCCGCGCGCTCGGCCTGCCCATCCCCGAACTGGCGCTGGTCGAACTGGATGCCACGATGGCGCACTCGGAGGGGGACCCCGAGATTCTCGACCTCCTCAACTGGAGCGTCGGGCTCAACCTGGGGATGGCCTACCTGCCCGGCGCCTTCTCATACAATCCACTCCTTCAGCCACCCCCTGCGCCGGAGCTGGCGTCGGCCATTGTCTGGTTTGACGCCTATCTGACGAATGTGGACCGCACGCCGCGTAACACCAACCTGCTCATCTGGAAACAAGCGCTCTGGTTGATCGACCACGGCGCGTGCCTCTATTTCCATCACGACTGGAAGGATTACCTGGAACGCAGCCGGTCGCGCTTTCCCCTCATCAAGGATCACACCCTGCTCCGCTTTGCCAGCGAACTGGAACAAGCGGACGCGGCCGCCAGGGCGCGCATCACGCCGGCCTTGATCGAGGAGGTCGTCAACCTCGCGCCGGATACCTGGCTGGAGGGAAATGCCCCTTTTGCGACGCTCCTTGAACAGCGCCAGGCCTACGCCGCGTATCTCCGCAGCCGGTTGGACGCATCCCCACTCTTTGTGCAAGAGGCGCATGATGCCCGAGCGAAACGCATTTGATTATGCCGTCATCCGGGTCGTCCCCCACCCTGAACGCGAAGAGTTTATCAACGTCGGGGTGATTCTCCATTGCGCGGCGAAACGCTTCCTGCAAGCGCAAACCCGGCTCAACCTCCCGCGGCTTGCCGTGCTGGCGCCCGACCTGGACCCGGCGATGGTGCAGGCGCAGCTCGACCTCATCCCCCGTATCTGCGCCGGCGGCGCGGCGGCAGGCGAACTGGCGGAGCTAACCCAGCCCGAGCGCTTTCGCTGGCTCACCTCCCCGCGCAGCACGGCGATCCAGATCTCGCCGGT
>JBAVQS010000194.1:0-9597 GCA_049694275.1 Anaerolineae bacterium
TCTTGTCCCAGTTTCTTACAACCGCGTCAATCCCAAGTTCTTTTTCGTGCGCGCGAACGCGCTGCATGCATTCCGTGAAAGCGGCATCCGCTTGCCACGCGCCGGTCGTGGGCGGCCAGTCATAATCGAAAGCAGCAAAGATGCCGCCGGGGCGGGCAATGCGCCGGACCTCTTCGAAGGTAGATTGCGGTTCCATCCAGTGGAGCGCCTGCGAACAGGTGATAATATCGGCGCAGTGGTCTGGTAATCCGGTTTGATGTGAGAATCCCTCGCGGTACGAGACATTGGGGGCAGTCATTTGGGCCTCGGCCTGGTGGCGCATATCGGCGGTGGGCTCGACGCCAATGACCTGCTGTGCCTTGCCGGCCCAATAGCGCGTTGAGAGACCGGTCCCGCTCCCCAGATCTACCACGCATTGAGGGGTGGACCTACCAGCCAGCCCGATCAGGATGTCCCCGAGGACTGCCGGCGGCGCGGGCCGATACCGGTCATAAAGGTCGGCAAAGCCACTAAAGCGCTCGATATTCCCTTTGAAATCAGCCGAGCTATTCATCATTCGGTTACGTCTTGATCGCGACGATGACCGCTTCATGCAGAGTGAAAAACATCTTGTCCCCTTCATGGCGCGGCATCAGCCATTCGCGCACAGGACCGGAGGTCTCGTCGAGCCACTGGCGCAAGTTCGCTTTCAATTCGGGACTTGCGCCCATCCGCTCGGCCCATGGGTCTAGCTCCATCTCTTTGGAAAAACTTTCCGTGGCCTCGATTTTCAATCGTGCATCCTCGAATATGGCCTGCAAGCGCACCACCGGGTATGCCCAGTGGTGGGACGGATCGCGCATCTGTTCAAAGTGATTAATATGCCCGGCTATCACCCGGTCCGGTGAAACAATATTATCCGTGAATCCGATCAAACCGCCGGGCTTGCAGACCCGCGCCATCTCGGCGATGCCCTTGCGTGCATCGGTATAGTGGTGCAATGCGATCCGGTTCGTGACCAGGTCGAACGTGTTATCGCCAAAGGACAGCGCCTGCGCGTCGGCGGGTTTGAACTCAATATTCTTAATACTGCGCTTGTCTGAGAGCGCCCGCGCCGTGTCCAACATCTGCGGGGTCAGGTCAGTCGCAATCACGCGCGCAACATGGGGGGCAAAGGCCAGGGCCGTATGCCCCGCGCCGGTTGAGACGTCGAGCACGAGCCATTCCGGCCGAGGCTGTGTGAGCTCGACGAGGCGTGCGAGACTGGCGCCCTGCGCGTGAACCGCGCTGGTAGCGTACTTGTCGGCGTTCGCGCCGAATTGTTGTTGAATCAACTGGTTGGAATCATCCATATCTAATGCCTGGTATGATATATGGGGAACCCTCTTGTTTTTCGAAGAACTGGGAAAGTATAACACAACTTGTAGAGAAACCGGGTGAAAGAATGAGTTCGACAGTCGAATTGAGCCTTTATAATTTGTCCGGCGTATTGGTGCAGATGGCATCCACGTCCAGCGTCTTGAGCACTTGCAACTCGTCGTCGCGTTCCTCATGCCAGAGCACGATGCCCAGCTTGGCCCCGCGTAATTCCGCAAGTAGCTCGGGAATCAGCAATTGATGTGGATGGAGTGCGCGGTTCTCCCAGCAGAGATGAATGTAATCGGCGCGTGCCGCTCGCGCCATGCGAATCAATTCATCGGCGGCATAGACTGGTCCCACGAGCAGCGAGACCGCAAGCTCCGGCGCAAGTTGCTTGGTCTCGCGCACGAGGTCCGGCTGAAAAGAGCCGACGATCACCTGGGTGCGCACAGTGAACCGGTTCGCTCGCAATAATTCGACCGTCGCGTGCGGCGTTCCCGCGGCCTTTAATTCGATATAGAGGCCGTTCCGTCCCCGCACCAGATCGATCACCGCTTGCAGCGTCGGCACGCGCTCGCCCTGTCCGGCGTCGAGCGTTTTAATCTCATTCCAGGTCAGGTCCTTGATCGCGCCCTGACCGTTGGTCGTCTGCTCGATGGTATAATTGTGCATGACGATCAATTGATCGTCCCGGCTCAGATGCAGATCGAGCTCGCTCATATCCGCTCCCAGCTCGATCGCCCGGCGAAAAGCGCGCAGGGTATTCTCTGGTTCGTAGGCGGATGCGCCGCGGTGGGCAATATTCTTATAGGGGCGTGCCATCGGTCTCCTGTCGATCCATGGAATTTATCGCGTGCATGATTGTATTCCATTTCATAGCGCCCGCAAGCGGGTTTGCGCTTCCTCCCCCCTCTTGATTTATGAATCCAATTTATATATAATTCCGCTACGTCTACTCAAGGAGGAGAAGGATTATGTGGAACGTCAGAGCGAAAGCTCTTTTGTTCATTGTGTTCGTATTGGCGTTGGGATTGGCTGCCTGTAATACCCCGGCGGTTGCCCCAACCAGCGCCCCAGCCGCCGCCACGGCCCCCGCGGGCGCGCAGGCGACGAGCGCCCCGGCAGCTTCCGGTGGTTCGAACGTCATCAATGTCTATTTTGACGACGACACGAACATTACCGACTGGATCTCGAACAAGATCGTGCCGGCCTTTCAAAAACAGTTCCCCCAGTACCAGGTCAAGGTCGTGATCGTGCGCGGCGTTGGCAACGGGAACGGGGACATTGCCGATCGCGCCGACGCCGCCCTCAAGACCAACGCCGATCCCCAGGCAGATGTAATCGGCATGGATGCGCTGAGCCGGCCGGCCCTCATTCAGGACGGTTTGTGGCTCAAGTTGGACGAGACCAACGTGCCCAACTCCAAGAACCTGACCAAGGGTGTCAAGACGTCGGATTTCAGCATGCCGTATCGCGGCTCGCAGGTGCTTTTGGCGTACGACAGCACCAAGGTCAAGGACAGCGAAGTGCCGCACACCTTTGCCGACCTGATCACCTGGATCAAGGCGAATCCGGGTCAGTTCGTCTACTGCCGCCCGGACAAGGGTGGTAGCGGCGGCAACCTTGTCGTGCGCGCGATCTATGAAGTGACCGGCAAGGATCCCAACCTCTTTAAAGGGGGCGACCCGGACCCGGCGCTCCTCGCCAAGTTCCCCCAGGCCTGGGACCTGCTCCGCAGCATCCATACGTCGATCTATCAGAACGGCGCGTACCCTGCGGGTAATACGCAGGTGCTGACACTGCTCTCGAACAGCTCAGTCAGCATGGCCTCAGTCTGGTCCGACCAGGCGCTCCAGGGTCTGGCCAAGGGTGTCCTTCCGCCCACCATCAAGCTGGCGCAGCTCACCGATCTGCCGTTCCCCGGCGGCGACTCGTATTTCTCGATCCCCAAGAACAGCCGGAATACACAGGGCGCGCTCGCGTTCCTGAATTTCGTGCTGGCGCAGGAGCAGCAGGTTTCCGTAGTCAAGGACATTGGCGGCTTTCCGGCCATTGCCTGGAGCAACCTGCCTCAAGATCTGCAGACGCAGTACACGAGCGTGATTGCCAACACCGTGCCAAACTGGCCCGGCGGCAAGTGGGACACCGAGCGTAACAAGGGTTGGTACGACAACGTCGCGACCAACATCAAGCAGGGTTCCTAAGTTTTCGACGAGCAGGGGCGTCCCACGCGCCCCTGCTCCTTCCCCGGAAAATAAACCCTTATGGCTACTGCCCAGATGACCAGTACCGGGAGCGCGCCGGCAATCGCCCGCCCGCGCCGCTCGAACAGGTTCGTGGCATACCTCTTGATCTCGCCGCCGGTCCTCATCATGGCCCTCCTCATCTTTTTTCCGGCGGCGCAAGCCATTATCGAAACCCTTTCGGTCCAGGACCCCGAGACGGGTCAGGCAACCTTTTCTTTCCAAAACTATATCGGCTTTTTCCAAGACCGCATCCTGATTGCGAACCTCGAATTTACCATCCTGATTACGCTCGCGACCGTCGCGATCCTTTTCGTCGTCGGCTTTCCGCTCGCGCTCTATCTGCGCTTTTCCAAGGGGCGGATCGCCGCCGCCGTGCAGGTCCTGGCGCTGTTCCCGCTCTTTGTGCCGGGGGTCATTCTGGCTTTCGCGCTCATCCGCTTTCTCGGCACGCACGGCATGTTCGACACGTTTCTCAACCTGATCGGATTCGCGGGTTATAACACGCCGTATCTGCAGCCGCAGGGGATTGTGCTTGCGTTGGTGTGGGAGAACATTCCATTTACCGTGCTGGTGCTGACCGCCGGGTTCCGGCAGGTGGAGGATGCGGTGGTTGAAAGCGCGCGGGATGTCGGGGCGAATAGCTGGCAAATCTTTACCCATATTCTGCTGCCGTTGGCCAAGCGCCCGGCGGTGATCGTTTTTTGCTTGAACGTCATCGGCGTCTTTGGCTCGTTTACGATCCCCTACCTGATCGGTCCTGCACAGCCGATGATGATGGGCGTTTCGATGCAGCAGACCTTTAACAATTACCAGGACCGGACCGGCGCACTGACGCAGGCGGTCATCACTTTTCTCTTTTGCGCGGTGGTCGGCGTGTTGTACGTGCGCACGGTGACGCGCCGCGGCGAGGACCGCGTATGACGGCGCAAGCTCAAACCACTCGGGTAGTCCCTTCCGAACTATTGAAAAACATCCGCCGCGAAGGCATGGGCCTTCTCTTGCTGCTCGCGCTCTTTGTCATCATCATCGGCCCAATGATTTCGGTCATTTTTTGGGCGTTTACCGAGATCTGGCGCTATCCATCGCTCGTGCCCACGCAGTGGGGCTTTTCCTACTGGGAGGAAACCCTCTCACGCGCCGATGTCACTTCGGCGTTACCCCTCAGCATCGGCCTGGCGGCGGTCGTGACCATGCTCTCAGCCGTCATCTGCCTGCCGGCCTCGTATGCCTTTGCGCGGATGGAATTTCCCGGCCGACAGACTCTGTTGCTGTCATTTCTCTCTACCAACGCTTTCCCCAAGTTCGGGTTGTACATCAGCATCGCCGTGATCTTTTTCCGCCTGAACCTCATCGGCACCATTCAGGGCGTCATCCTGATTCAGATCGTCAATACCCTGCTCTTGATGATCTGGATTCCAACGTCGGCGTTTCAGGGGGTGGACCGCTCGCTGGAGGAGGCAGCGCTGGATGTGGGAGCGTCACACCTCCGCGTCTTTTTGCAGATCACGCTGCCGCTGGTGCTGCCGGCGCTCGCCGCGGCGATCCTCCTCACGTTTGTCGGCACGTTTTATGAGGCGCAGGGAGCCTTGATCATCGGCATTCCCAATATCGTGACGATGCCGGTTCTGATGTATTCCATTATCAACAGCCAGGTCATTGTGCAGTACGGCGCAGTGATCTCGCTCATGCTGTGGCTGCCATCGCTGCTGCTCTTGTTGTTCGCGCAGCGTTTTGTGCGGGGCGGCGCGATTTCTGCAGGTTTTGGAGTTTAGGGATGGCCACACTCGAACTGATTCATTTAACGAAGCAGTTTTCCGGCAATTCGGCGGCCGTCAACGACGTCAGCCTGAGCGTCGGAGACGGCGAATTCCTGTGCATTTTGGGACCTTCGGGCTGCGGCAAGTCCACTACCCTGCGCATGATCGGCGGTTTCGAGGAACCGACCTCGGGGGATGTGCAGATCGACGGGCAGTCGGTTGTAAGCATGCCCCCCAATCGCCGGCCGACCGCGATGGTGTTTCAAAAGTACACGTTGTGGCCGCACATGCGTGTCTATGACAATGTCGCTTTCGGTCTCCGTCTCCGGCGCATGCCGCAGGCGGACATCGACCGCGAGGTGAATAGCTCGCTGGAACTGGTAGGACTCTCCGGGTATCAGAAACGCTACCCGGCGCAGCTTTCGGGCGGCGAGCAGCAGCGGGTGGCGCTGGCCCGCGCCCTGGTGCTCCGCCCCAAGATTCTGCTGCTCGATGAGCCGTTCAGCAACCTCGATGCGCTCTTGAGGGTTCGCCTGCGCGAGGAATTGCACACGATCCAGCGGCGCGTCAAGATTACGGCCATCTTTGTCACCCATGATCAGGAAGAGGCGCTCAGCCTGGCGGACCGCATCGCCGTGATGAATGCCGGACACCTTGAGCAGTTGGATGTGCCATCGCAAATCTATTCGCAACCACGGACGCTGTTTGTCGCCGACTTTATCGGCAGCATGAACATTTTTGCCGCCCGCCGGGAAGGAAACCGGTTGCGCGTGGGGCAGTATGCGCTCGCGGCGCCGGCCACCCTCGACAGCAGCCAGAACGTCAGCATCGCCGTCCGCCCGGAGGATTTGGCAATCGCGCCGCCGAGCATGTCCGCCGACGCGGGGCTCGTATGGCAGGGAACGGTTGACCAGTCGATTGACCTGGGCCATTATCGCAAGGTACTGGTGGTAGCGCCCGGTCTGTATCCTGACGACAAGAGTGCCATTGCCCACCGGCTCAAGGTATACATGCCCAAATCGTCCGAGGCGCGAGAGGGGGACCGGGTTGCCTTTTATCCAACGCGCTATCTGGTCTATGCGGACCAGTCTCTGCCGATTGAGGTGCGCAACCAGGTGAATGGGAAAACGGATGAAAATCGGAGCGACGCTCTCTCCCGCCCTGCTCTCCCTCTTGGCTAGCAACGCGGCGGAGGTCGATTACATCGAGGTCAACGGGGAGCAATCCGCCGAAATCCTGGAGCAAGCGTTGGCGCTGCGCCCGGTGTTATTGCATGACATCTCGGAACAGTTCTGGCTGAATTACGAAGAGCCGTTCGCCCCGGCGACGATGGACAAGGCGCGGGCGATGATCGACCGAGCACGCCCGCCTTGGCATTCTACCGGCATCGGCGCGAGCGCCGAGCCGCAGGGGCATACGACCGACTACTGGCGCGGCGCGCCGGCGAGCGCATTGCAATCGCGCGAGCGCTGCCTGGCGAATATCGTGCGCAACGGCAAGCGGTTGTCCGCGTGGCTGGGCATGCCGCTCCTCCTCGAAAATTACAACTATCACCCCACGAACGCGTACGAATACGTCTGCGATCCGGACACCTTTACCCGGCTCGTCGACGAGATCGGCTGTTTGGTTTTACTCGACCTGGCGCATGCCCAGATTAGCGCGTTCAATATGGGGTGGAGCAGCGCACAAGAGTACCTGCAGAGCCTGCCCCTCCACAAGGTACGCGAGATTCACCTCAATCATCCCTATAACGACGGCGGCCGGCAAATGCTGGACCGCCACCTGCCGATTGGCGAGCCAGA
Organism: Anaerolineae bacterium; assembly: GCA_049694275.1. Lineage (GTDB taxonomy): Bacteria > Chloroflexota > Anaerolineae > UBA4142 > SHND01 > JBAVQS01. The sequence goes on from JBAVQS010000194.1 coordinate 7,144, forward strand.
TGCCGAGCTGCTGCGCTGGACGCTGGCGCGGACGCCGCAGGCCGAGGCGATCACGCTGGAATCCGAGTCGCCGAGCGAAGTCGCATTGCTGAACGAGATTCGCCTGGCGCGGCAAGTGATAGAATAATGGAAACCTTCCGAACCAATTTCACCCGTACTCTGACCGACGCCGATAGCAAACATCATATCCCTTTTCCCATCCAACTTCCCCCCGGCGCGACCCAGCTTACGATTGATTTTAGCTATTCGCCGCATCGGGTCGAAGGCATCAAGAACCTGCTCCCCCTGACAGTGTTTGATCCGGCAGGGTTCCGCGGCGCAGGCCACCGACCCGGTAATCACCATGTCGTGATTGGAACGCAGCAGGCCTCTCCCGGATTCCTGCCTGGACCGCTGCCCACCGGTGAGTGGGTTGTCCAGGTGGATGCACACATGGTGATGCCGGGCGAGCCATGCCACATTCAGCTTGACGTGAGCGCATCCGATGAGCAACCCCAGGACCGGATTGCGCCCCCTCTGCCCGGCCATACCGCCTCGCGCGGTCCCGGCTGGTACCGGGGCGATGTCCATGCCCATTCGATTCACTCGGATGCCCCGTGGGATATTCCCGACCTGATCGCCTGGGCGCGCTCACGCCATCTCGATTTTTGCACACTTACCGATCACAGCACGGTCTCCGGGCTCTCGCAGATGTTATCCTTCTCCGCAGATGACCTGTTGACGATGGGAGGAATGGAGTTCACGACCTTTCACGGGCACGCGCTGGCGTTGGGCGTGCGGGAATGGATAGACTGGCGGCTCGATGCGAACGGACGGACGATGGAGCAGGTTGCGCAGGAGGTCGAAACGCGGGGTGGGCTCTTTATCATGGCGCACCCCAAGGAGATTGGCGATCCTTACTGCACCGGTTGCCAGTGGGAGTATGCCGAGATGCGACCGGGCGGGGCGCATGTGGTCGAGGTCTGGAATCATGGCTGGGAGGGGGAGAGCAATAATGAAGAGGGCTTGCAACTCGCCTACGAGTGGCTCAACGATGGCTGTCACCTGGCGCTGACCTCGGGGAACGACAACCATGGCCGGAATCCTGACGCCAAACATTTCGCCTTTGACGTGGTGTATGCGGAGGATTTGTCGGAGCGAGAGATTCTGCGAGCAATTCGCGCCGGGCATCTCTATGTAAGCGCCGGGCCGCGATTCGAGTTTACGGCCTCTGCCGGGAATGACAAGGGGATGATGGGCGATACGCTGAATGTCGCCGCCGGCGCGCCCGTCCAGCTCTCGGCCGCATGGCGCGACGGTCCGGAGAACGCCCAACTGTGCTTGATCGCCGATGGCATGGCGCGCGAAAGCTTGAGCGTCGGGCCGGCAGGGGAGCATCGTTGGGAGCTCCAGGGGGGCGAAGCAAACTGGTGCCTGCTCACACTGCGCGCTCCAAATGGGTTGATGCTCGCCCTGACCAACCCGATTTTCCTAGATTGGCGATAGCACAGAACATGAACCGCCAAGCACGCAGAGAACGCAAAGAATAACATCTGAATCTTGGCGTCCTTTGCAAGCTTGGCGGTTCAATTCCTAGTCGCCGATGCCGAGCAGTTTCGCGAGCGCGCGGGGCGTGTTGGTGGTAAAGAGATCGACGCCTGCTTGTAACAGACGCGGGGCCTGGGCAACGACGATCGGATTGGTCACATCCATCGTCCACGCGTCCAGCTTGATTCCGTGTTGATGGCAAACCTCAGCCCAGTTGAACCCGTCAGCCAGCGATTGGATAATCAGCCGGTAATCCAGGTAAAACACGCTTGCGTCCGGGACCAGCTTAGTCAACGCCTCCCCGCGGTCTCGCAGGTAATCGGACACCGGCCAGATGCGCGACTGCCCCAGCGGGTGGTCGTCGTAATAGCCATAAGCCCCACGCTGCCGGGGTAGCTCACGCGGGTCCCGCTGTTCCCCTTCCGGTCCCCAGCCGATATAAAACATGATGTCAAACCCGAGTAAGAGCCAGGGCGCGAGCTTACGTAGCTTGCGCAGTTGCCAGTCCGCACCGGTGCTCACGATCACACGCGGGCCGAGCGGCTCGACGAGACGGACGAGCCGCTCCAAAGGTTCGTCGTCGGGGAGCGGATAGACGTTCTTGAAATCGAGCTGTAACCGGGTCGGTCCGGAGGATTGCTGGAACAGGCGGACGACCTCGCTCAAGCGCGGGACGGGATGCGGTGTGACCACGCCGCGCCGCTTGATCCGCAGATCGCGCGTGTGCGCCGGCGTTGCGGCGGCGACGGGACCCTGACCGCTGGTTTCGGATTCCAACTCGGAATCGTGCACGAGTAGGTAATCGTCCTCGGCGAGCGCGGTAATATCCACTTCGATAAACGCGGCGCCCGCGTCGAGGCTCGCCTGGATCGCTTCCAGCGAGTTGGGGGGCGCGGCGATCCCGTCGAGCGCCCCCATGTGATGTAC
>JBAVQS010000195.1:0-14926 GCA_049694275.1 Anaerolineae bacterium
ATTTGTCGGGTTTACGACCGCGCATACCTTCTCGCTCCGTACCTGTCTAGGATGACAACCAACCCTAGCATGCTCGGCGTAATCCGTCAACTAATTTATTGCAGAATTTAGGCTTCAGGTCACTAGCTACATCCTAGACCCGATGCCCCAAGACGTATCTTTGCGTTCTTTGCGAACTTTGCGGTTCAATCTTTTTGCTCAGCGCCAAAAAAGGTGTGTCTCCAGGATTGGCTTGATGACGGAGGTCCAGACGGCATAGCCGGCCGTGTTTGGATGGAGTTTGTCGATGCGATAGAGTTTTGTGTTGGGCTCGCCATTCGGGAGGCTCAGTTTGTCGGTCAGGTCGATATAGTGCAGGCGCGGATCGGTGCGTGTGTGCGCTTGAATCAGGCGATTTGCCTCCTGAACAATCGGCCAGTATTGACGCCGCGAGGGGGCCGGGGTGATGCCGACGTAATAGATCGGAACATCGGGCAGGGCGGAGTGAACCTTGTTAACGAATTCCAGATAGCCCGCGTACACCTCCTGCGCGGGCTTGGGTTTCGGCCAGGCGATGTCGTTCGTGCCGGCAAAGAGGACGACGGCGCGCGGGCGATACGGGATGACAATCTGGTCTGCATAGTAAGCGACCTGATTGATCCTGGCGCCGCCAAAGCCGCGATTAAGGACGGGCAGGGGCGCCATATCCCTTTCGAGGGTGCTCCAGAACGTGATGCTGGAACTGCCGGTAAAGACGATGACCCCTTCCGGCGGTGGATTGCGCCGATCAGCCTTTATGAATTTCGCAATATCGCCGGCCCAGACCGCGGGGTCATCGCTCAAGAGTGTGTGCAGGACACGCCAGATGAGATAGGCGAGCCACGCGATCAGGCCCAGTCCGACGAGCAAGAGTGGTCGTCTTGCTTGCATATTTATCCTCGACGCACAGAGCTCAAGGTAGGATTTGAATCGACCCGTGCAGGGGCGCGGTCGAGTCGCCGCCGACCCAGAGGTCGAAAGTTTCGGATTCTTGCACCCAACCATTGACGGCGGTGGACCAGTAGCTCAATTCGGCGGGACCGAGGGTAAAGTGGACTGTTCGGGTCTCGCCGGGGGCGAGTGTGATGCGCCTGAACCCTTTGAGCTCGCGCACTGGACGCGAGGCGCTGCCGGCGCGTTGATGGATATAGAGCTGGGCCACCTCGTCGCCGGAGCGGTGGCCCGTGTTGGTGACATCGACGGCGACGGAAAGGGTTTCGCCGATGCGGGGCTTGGCCGGAGTGAGTTGGAGATTGCTGTAAGCAAAGGTCGTATAGGAGAGCCCGAAGCCGAACGGGTAGAGCGGAGTGCTTGGAATGTCCCAGTAGCGCGATTGGAAACCGGGTGCAGTCTCGGGTTGGTGCGTCAGGTTGTGGGCATAATAAATCGGGCACTGGCCGGCGCTGAAGGGCCAGGTGACCGGGAGCTTGCCGCCAGGAACGGCGTCTCCAAAGAGCAGGTCGGCGATCGCGTTGCCGCCTTCGATGCCCGGATGCCATGCTTCAAGAATAGCGGACACTTGCCCGGTCGCAGTGGTGATGTTGAGCGGACGCCCGTTGACGAGGATGAGGACGACCGGTTTGCCGGTAGCGCTTGCGGCGGCGATGAGTTCGGACTGCCGGCCGGGCAATTCTAAAGAGGATTGAGAGGCTAGCTCGCCGCTCATGGTGCTCTGCTCGCCCATGACGAGGATAATCAGGTCGGATTCCTTCGCCAGGTTGATGGCCCGGTCGAACTCGCTCTGGCTCTGAGTTTCCGTCCAGGGCTCGGGCCGCGGACCGCCCATCATCTTGTCAAACATGGATTCGTATTGTTTCCGTATCTCTACGCCCGGCGCGTACTCGACCCGGATATCGTTGCCCACCCTGGCGCGAATACCCTGCAGAATGGTGGTGACCCCGCTGGTGTCATTTGCGGCCCACATGGTTGAGAGATGATGCTGCGAGTCAGCGAAGGGGCCGATGACTGCGATTGAGCGGTATGCCATCCGGTCCAGGGGCAACAGGGCGTTCTCGTTGCAAAGCAGGACCGATGTCCGCACGGCGGCGCGGTGCGCGAGCTCCCGGTGCGCGGGGGCGCCAAGAACAGTTGCAGTTTGTGATTCGTCGATGTACGGATTCTCAAAGAGGCCCATCCGCATCTTGATGGTGAGGATCGGGCGCACGGCATTGTCGACCGTCGCTTCGGCAAGGCTGCCGTTCGTGACCTCTCCGACGAGGTGGGTGAGGTAGGTCCGGCTGGCCATGTCCATATTGACCCCGGCGACGAGGGCGCGCAGCGCGGCTTGCTGCGGGTCGCGCGCAAATCCGTGCGTGACCAGGTCGGCGACGGCATTGGCATCACTCACGACAAAGCCATCAAAGCCCCACTCGCGCCGTAACACCTGGTCGAGCAGAAAGGGATTGGCGCTGGCAGGCACATCGTTCAGGTCCATATAGGCACTCATGAAGGTGCCTACGCCGGCGTCGAGCGCCGCCCGGAAGGGAGGGAGGTAGACATTCCGGAGCAGCGCCTCGGGAATGTAAGCAGAGTCATAGTCGCGTCCCCCGTCGGCCGCGCCGTAACCGGCAAAATGCTTGGCGCAGGCGAGGACACGGTCCGCGCCGCCGAGCGTCTCGCCCTGGAATCCGCGAACCTGGGCGCGGGCCATTGCCGCGCCGAGATAGGGGTCTTCGCCCGCTCCTTCGACGATGCGCCCCCAGCGGGGGTCGCGGGCCATATCGACCATCGGCGCAAAGGTCCAGTTGATGCCTGATGCGCGCGCCTCGCGGGCGGCGACCGCTTGCCCTTGCTCGACCAGTTCGGGGTCCCATGAGGCGGCCATAGCGAGCGGCGGGGGAAAGATGGTGCGCAAACCGTGGATGACGTCGAGCCCAAAGAGGAGGGGGATGTGCAGGCGCGATTGCTCGACGGCAATGTGCTGGAGTCGGTTGATCTCGTGCGGGTCGGATAGCCAAAGGATCGAGCCCGCCTGGCCATCCCGAATGCGCTCTTCAACCGGGACCGAATCGCGAATGTATTGGCCGATCTGGGTGAGCTGGCCGATTTTCTCTTCAAGGGTCATTTGCGCCAAAAGGTCGTTGACGCGGTGATCGATCTGCGAGGTCGATTCCATTTGTGTTTTTCCTTTGGGGGCGAGACCCTTTGGGTTTTTGGAAACCCAAAGGGTCTAACTCTGTGTTTGATGTAAGGCGAACAGGGCTGGGATGCCGCCGGTATGCAGAAAAATGACCGGCTCATCGCGTCCCAACTGTCCCTGGCTGACAAGGTCCAGCATGCCGGCAAATGCCTTACCGGTATAGATGGGGTCGAGAAAGATGCCTTCGGTTTGGGCGAGCGTGCGGATCGCGGCAAGTCCCTGCGCGGAAGGGACGCCGTACCGCTCGCCGACATAGGTCTGTTCGATCAGCGGAACACCGGTTGCCTGGAACCGGGGCGCGCTCCCCAGGTGAATGCACAGTTCATTGGCGAGCCGCGCAATCGAGGCGGGGAAGGCTTGCCAGAGTTTGCCAACGTCGATGCCGAGTAGTTTCATGGACGAGCCGGCGAGCGCCAGTCCGGCCATGAGGCCCGCGAGCGTGCCGCCGGAGCCTGCGGCGACGATCAGCCATGCCTCTTCGATTCCCAGCGCGCCGGCTTGGGCATTGATTTCGAGGGCCGCGCGGACATAGCCCAGCGCGCCGAGCCGGTTGTGCCCGCCGACGGGGATGAAATAGTGCGGGCCGACGAGCGCCCATGCGACAAGGTGGACGAGCCGGCTACTGGCCTCGACCGTCATGCCGCCTCTGCCGCCAAAGGGGATAAAGTGAAGCCGGGCGCCAAGCAGTTGGTTGAGCAAGAGGTTGCCGTCCATGCGCGAAGGCCGGCGCTCGAAATAAAAGAGATGCGGTTCCATGCCGACCCGGCGCGCAACGGCGGCAGTGATCCGCGCGTGGTTGGATTGCAAGCCGCCGAAGGTAACAACCTTGCGTGCTCCCTGCCGCAGCGCATCAGCCATGAGGTATTCCAGTTTGCGCGTCTTGTTCCCGCCCAGTCCCGGTCCGATCTCATCATCGCGCTTGATATAGATGCGGCGTCCCAACTCGCGGCTGAGGCAGGGCAGGAATTCCAGGCGCGTGGGGTATTGGGCCAGGTCAAGACGAGGGATGGCGTCGAGTCGGGAAAGAAACGAACCTGGCGGAATGGGATGGGCATTCATCGACATTACCGGAATGAAAGCACACTGGCGGGAACCGGAAGGGAATCGGGGTGAATGGGGGATGCCGTCAAGTGGCGGGCCAGGCGCTTGGCGAGACCGATAATGGTCAGCACGGTTGGCCGGTCGAGAGCCTCGGGAAAGACGCTGGCGTCACAGACATAAAGTCCCGGGGTTTCGGTTTGCAAGTCTGTGTCGAGCATTTCGCCAATCCGCACGGTGCCGCTCGGATGTGTCCCACGAAGCGGAGTCATAAAGATAGTACTCTGATCCGCTCCCGCTTCCAATAATATCTTGTGGCAGACTTGCTCGGCGATGCCCAATCGCTCTTTGTCATTCGCGGTGAGCGGCTTGCTGATCTTGCCGTCGGGAAATACCCCGCCCGAGATCTGGTCTTTGAGCTTGATCATGACGCCCAGCATGTTGTTCCAGCGCGGCCAGTAGAGTGGATAAGGGAATCCTTTCAAGCTGTTGATGAGTGGGTAGAGGAGCCAGGGGTCCATCAGGGTGCTGAGCATGTATCCAGTCTCGCGGTCTTCCCACGACCAGGTCATCGGCGGCTCGTTGCCGATTCCACACGCTTGGGTGATACCATAGACCATAACGGTTACGTCCATCGTCATCCCGATGCCCGCTTGAGCAAACCCCGAGGACTGGAGAATGCGTGGGGTGCCGATGCCGCCGGCCGAGAGGACGACGGTGTTGGCGCGCACGGTAAGGGGCTTGTTGCCAACCTTGCCTTCGACGCCGACTGCATGCCCATCCTCTATCAGGACGCGCCGGACCTGCGCTCGCGTGAGCAGTTGCGCGCCCGCCGCGACCGCGTCGTCCACGAATTCGGCCGCACTCCATTTCGCGCCGCAGCGACAGCCGAGCATGCACTTGGCTCCGCAATCAAAGTGGCGGGCGCGGGCGGGGCGCATAAATTTCAATTGGGGCTGCCAATCGTACCCGAGCGCCTGCGCGGCCTGCGCAATGCGCGTGGAGGCGACCCCACGGAGTTCGGCGGGAAGCGGCGCAATTTCGAGCTCTTGAATCGTCGCGGATACCTCTTGGTCAATATCGACGTGATACCGGTCGCGGAGCCAGTCGGGGGGCGGGGCGGCGCAGCCACAATACATGCTGGTTGCGCCGCCAACCATTAAGGGCCGGACGATATTGAGCCCTTCCTTTGTAAAGAGCAGGCTCGCGCGATCGGAATAGATCATGGCGCCGAGATAGGTGCCATAATAGCTGCGCGGGCGCTGGTCGATGCCGCGTTCCAGCAGGACGACCTGGCGGCCTTGACGGGCGAGCTCGCGCGCAACGGTTGCGCCGCCGGGGCCAGAACCGACGACGACCACATCGGTCTGCAGGGAGATCGAATCGGGCATAAGATTCCTCCGCCATCCAGTATTGCCCAAAATCGGATTTGGCGCAAATGCGGGCCGGGCGTATGTCCTCGTGGTTGGTTTTGAAATTGTGGTTTGCCTGGGGCGGCTGCGTTTCATCGCCGCGATGTAGCCCGGCAAGAGGCGCGCATCCAGAGTCGGGTCATTTCGGGGTAAAAAAGGATAGATTCGCCACTTGACAAGTAGAGGCGAGATGGATAAAATCCCCCAAATTCCGTATAGATGAGCCTATCTATTCATGAAACCTCACGCATGTTGCTGTCTCGGGCGGGGATTCTAGTCCTCGCCTTGCCCCGAAACACCTGAAAAGGTCACATTTGGCCCAAGACCCTGGGTCGATTGGCTAACTGCCGGCAGGCGAAGGTGGCGTGCGCAACCCTGAGCGCAGGCTCCATACAGCATCTCCGCGTATTTCCATTGAGTTGTTTAACTGCATGTGTTTTGAACATCTGGGGCTGACCGCAAAGGAGCTCAGCCGGCAGTCGGTTTTTTGTTGTACCGGTTGAGGGTCCAATTATCTCGTAAAGGAGTCCATTCGTATGGCCGACAATAGCCAGGAACACAAGTTTGGGTTTAACACGCGTCAGCTTCACGCCGGGCAAAAGCCTGATCCCACGACCAACTCGCGGGCTGTCCCGATTTACCAGACCACCTCTTATACGTTTAACGATACCGAGCACGCCTCGCGCCTGTTTGCGCTGCAAGAGTTTGGCAATATCTATACCCGCATCATGAACCCGACGACGGATGTGTTTGAACAGCGGGTCGCCGATCTCGAAGGGGGCGTCGGCGCGCTGGCGTCGAGTTCAGGCCACGCGGCGCAGACCATGGCAATCCTCACGCTCTGCGGCGCCGGCGATCACATCGTCTCCGCCTCGACGCTGTACGGCGGAACCTACAACCAGTTCGCATATACCTTCCCACGCCTCGGCATTGACGTTACCTTTGTAGATCCTTCGGACCCGGAGAATTTCCGACGCGCCATCCGGCCCAACACCAAGATTCTGTACGGCGAGACACTGGGCAACCCGCGCATCAATGTCTTTCCGTTTGAAGCGGTGGCGGCGATCGGGCGTGAGTATGGCATTCCGCTCATGATCGACAATACTTTTGCCACGCCGTACCTCAACCGTCCCTTTGAGTGGGGCGCCAATATCGTGGTGCACTCGACGACCAAGTTCATCGGCGGGCATGGCACCTCGATTGGCGGCATGATTGTCGACGCCGGCAATTTCCAGTGGGCGGGCAACCCACGCTTTCCTAACTTTAACACGCCTGATGACAGCTATCACGGCCTGGTGTATGCCACGCTTGGCGCGCCCGCCTTTATATTAAAGGCGCGCGTGCAAATCCTCCGCGATATTGGCGCGTGCCAGGCGCCCCTCAACTCCTGGCTCTTTTTGCAAGGCCTGGAGACGCTGAGCCTCCGGATGGACCGGCACGTGCAGAACACGGAAAAGGTGGCCGCGTATCTGGAAGCGCACTCCAAAGTGAGTTGGGTGACCTATCCCGGCCTCAAAAGCCATCCCGACTATGAGGTGGCCAAGAAATATCTGCCCAAGGGGGCCGGGGCCATCCTCGGGTTTGGAATCAAGGGGGGCATCGAGGAGGGGCGCGCCTTTATCAACCACCTGAAACTCTTTAGCCATCTGGCCAATGTTGGCGATTCCAAGAGCCTGGCGATTCACCCGGCGAGCACTACGCACAGCCAGTTGTCGGCCGATCAGCAAGAGAGCGCCGGGGTTACTCCCGATTTCGTCCGGCTGAGTATCGGCACGGAGGATATCGAGGATATTCTGTGGGATTTGGAGCAGGCGCTCGGATAAGGCGAGCGCCCGTTTCGAGACAAGAGAGGAAATAGGTGAGTACCCACACGGGGATGAGCCCGTGTGGGTGCTTGCCTGTGGAATGAGACAATGCCCGTCAAGATTCCAGAGACTCTGCCCGCGCGGGCTATCCTGCAAAGTGAAAACATCTTTGTCATGGGTGAGAACCGCGCCGAGCACCAGGATATTCGCGCCCTCCGGGTGGCGATCCTGAATTTGATGCCGACCAAGATTTCTACCGAGACTCAGCTTTTGCGGCTTCTCGGCAATTCGCCGTTACAGGTCGAGATTACACTGCTGCACATGGATTCGCACGAGTCCAAGAACACGCCGCAAGAACACCTGATGAGCCACTATACGACGTTTGAGGAGATCAGGGATGAAAAGTTTGACGGCCTGATCATTACCGGCGCGCCGGTCGAGCAGATGCCGTTCGAGCAAGTGGACTATTGGGGAGAGTTGTGCGAGTTGATCGATTGGTCGGAGACGCACGTCTATTCGACCTTTCACATCTGCTGGGGAGCGCAGGCCGGGTTGTATCACCGGTATGGGGTTCCGAAATTCCCACTGCCCGCGAAAATGTTCGGCGTCTTTCCGCACCGGTTGATGGCGCGGAACGAAAAGCTCTTGCGGGGTTTTGACGACGATTTCCTCGCGCCGCACTCGCGTCATACCGAGATTCGCCAGGCGGATGTGGAGCAGGCGCCCGAGCTCAAGCTCCTTGCCGTTTCAGAGGAGGCCGGCGTGTATATCGTCGCATCACGGGATAACCGGCGCATCTATGTGACCGGCCATTCCGAGTATGACCCGCTAACGCTCAAGGCCGAATATGATCGGGATGTGAACAAGGGGCTGCCCATCAATATCCCGATGAACTATTTCCCCAAAGATGACCCCCGCCGGGAGCCAACCGTGCGCTGGCGCGGACACGCCAACCTGTTGTACGCCAACTGGTTGAATTATTACGTCTACCAGCTTACGCCGTTTGATTTGGAAAAAATTCCGCAGGGGGTCAGCGATCCCGAGCTCTAGACAAAAGCGCACGGCCCGGTAGATCTACCGGGCCGTGCTGCATTTGTCTATTAACGGCCAAAACGGAATAGGGAACCTGTTCCCGATGTGATATTCCCGCTGAGAATGAATCCTAGAATGGCGGCAACAACGACGACGGCGGCGATGAGCGCGATGTAATAGCTGATTGGTTTCCCCTCGGGAAAGATGGCGCGAAATAGACGCTTGTACCATTTACGGTGCTTGCGCCTATGCTTGTGCCTGGCGCGACTGGTGCTGGCCGTTTCGATCGTGGTCGTGAAGGCGTTCAGAATTGCGGTCTGCATGGCTTCACGGGTGACAATGGCAAGCGCGTGGTCATCGACCTGCGCCTCGTGACCGTTTATCATGACCCGAAGGCTGGATGGCCGGATCGAATGACTGGCAGGGCCTTTGTAACCAAACTGGAGCTTCCATTCGATTTGGGAAATGTACCGGCTGTCGGCCAGGGTAAGATCTGGCGGGAGGAAAAATTGCTCGACAGGACCACTCAGGGGCGGCGGCTCCCGGGTAGGATAGCTCACGTTGGGGGTGCTGCTCAGAACCGAACGTATCAGTGAGGGCTCGAAGACCATTGGGTGGTCCTTGAGGATTTCGCCCATGAACTGGTTCAAGAGCCGCTCAACCTCTGTGGTCTGGACCCATGTAAGGAGTTGGTTCTGTTCAGCGTCCAATTGCGCCGTCCAGGAGCTAGCTCGGGGACCAGGCTGGGAGAGGTCTGCCTTGAGTTTGTCTTTGGATTGCTTGAGATCGTCGAGCCAATCTGTCATCTGAATTCTATCCGCTGGTGGGCCAAAACACTCACCCCTATTCTACCGGTATCTCAAATATTGTCCAACTGTGTATTTGCCAGGCTAGAAGGAATCGTACAGCGAGCGAACACATAGCGCCTGGCGCGCCTGTTCGTGTGTCCAGCCTTCCGGCACCTGACACGAGACGCGGACCGACCGGCGGGAGGGGAGATCGAAATAGTTGTCGCTCCACACGACGTCTGCATCCTGAAGGGAGAGCTCGACAAAACGGACCAGGCACGCGCTCGACAGCTCTACCACCAATGTCCGTTCATCATGCGTGACCTGGTGGCCGTCTATGCCGATCATAATTTGCGGCTCGGTTATCTCAAGGTGCTTGTTCGGGACGAATGTGGCGATGGTCATCTGCAGGCGTTCCCCATGCTCCCACAACTCGGCGACCAGAATAACCTGCCGGCGATTTTCATCGCTTACCCTGGTTGAGAAATCCAGATGCTTGACCACGGTGGTGCTCTGCGGCGCGGCCTGGACGGGCTCGACGATCGATTTCAAGCATGCTCCCGCCAGTGTCTCCAATGACCAGCGCACCTCGCCCGACCAGGGCGCGGGGGTGTCATTTGTGACAAACAGGCCCATCTGCTCGCCCGCATCCTCGATTGAGAGAAGAATGGGTGCATAGAACCGGCGCGAGGCATAGTGCAGCGCTTTCCACCGCCCGAAATAGTCAATGCTCGACCACGATGCAACAGGCCAGCAGTCGTTCAACTGCCAGTAGAGGGTTCCGCTGCATGCCGGGTGTCGCCGCCAGTGTTCCACCCCGATACGCATTCCCTCTGCCTGTACCAACTGAGTCAGATAGACCAGGGATGGGAAATCACGCGGCAGGCGAAAATGGTTGGTGAGGAAGGTCACCATGTTACTGTTGCCGCTCGGATGTCGCTGGTGGTACTCCATCAGATACGAGGTGAGGTTCCACTGGGTCGGCTCAGCGAAAGCCGCGATAGTGGCGAGCGTCGGGAGGGATTGAAAGCCGAACTCGCTGACAAAGCGCGCCGGGGTCTCGCGGTAATCGCTAAAGGGTTTCATGCCGTGCCAGACCCGCCATTGATGAATGTCGCCTCGCAGGTTGCTCTGGGGGTTGTCGAACGGGATATTGGACGATGGTGAACTGGGCCAGTACGCGTGGTCGGGGTCCGCGGCGAATATCCATTCGGGCAGGGTGTGGTAGAAAAAGCGCTCATAGGCTGCTTTGAGATCCTGCGTATCGGGCCTGCTCCAACCCCATTCCGCCCAGCCCTGTTCCATCTCGTTATTGCCACACCAGAGCGCGAGGCAAGCCCGGTGGTGCATGCGCCGCACGGTGGCGCGCACTTCGACGGCGAGTAGGTCGAGAAACGCAAAGTTATCCAGCGGATAGACGGCGCAGGCAAACATAAAATCTTGCCAGACGAGGATCCCGTGCCGGTCGCACAGGTCATAGAAATATTCATCCTCGTAATAGCCTCCACCCCAAACGCGCAGCATATTGTGGTGGGCTTGCGCCGCGGAGCCAATTAGATGTTCGAGCTGCGTGCGCGAGATGCGCGCCGGAAATGAGTCGGCAGGAATCCAGTTCGCGCCTTTGGCAAAGATGGGAATGCCGTTGACCACAAAGGTAAAGGATTGACCCCAGTCGTCCGGTTGCTGGTGGAGCTGAATGGTTCGCAGCCCCACCTTGAACGTGCGCTGGTCCAGGACTGTGTCTTGATGCGTGAGCGTCATCTCGACGTCATACAACGGCTGTTGGCCATAGCCGTTTGGATACCATAATTGGGGATGTTCGATGGTGAGCGAAAGCGTGCTTTGTTCTCCTGCGAGCGCTGCCTCGGCGGTCTGTACGCTGCCATCAGGCGCGGTGACTTTGAGGGTTGTTTGCAATACCGTTTGCTCCCACACCTCGGCGGTGACTGCGGCTGTGAGGGTAACCTGCCCATCGTGATGTCGCTGGCGCAGGTACACATCGGCAAAGCGCGCCGTGTTGTAGGTTTCGAGCCGTAGGTCGCGCCAGATGCCGACAGCGGGCAGATGGGGGCCCCAATCCCAACCAAAGTGGCTGGGCGCTTTACGCAGATAGGCGCCGCCCGGAATAGGGCTGCCCACATCGGGGAGGTGGCGGAGCTTGTCTTTTTCGGCGATATACTGCACCGCCGAATGAAAGAGGACGGAGAACTCATTCTCGCCCTCGTGGAGCAGGGATTTGATTTCCCATGCATGTGGGTGGAACATGTTGGCGGTGCGGGCGAGCAGGCGGCCGTTCAGCCGAACCTCGGCCAGCGTATCCAGCCCGTCGCAAACAAGAAAAACACGATCCTGCGCGAGCAGCTCTGGTGTAACGGTCACGCTGCGCCGGTATTCCCAATTCTGCTCCGGCACCCATTGGACCCGCTTTTCATTGTCGGCGACAAACGGATCAGGGATGCGGCCCGCAGCCATGAGGTCTGTATGCACACCGCCCGGCGCCTGTGCGAGGCGCCATTCGTCGGTTCCCATCTGCCGAAACTGCCATTCGCCGCTCAGGGGTAGTTGCATCATCAAGCGTCACCTTTTGCTCTGATTGGTCAGCCAGATACCGAGATCATCCTTTTGCTGGGCTGATTATAACGATAGGTGCGGATATTATCAAGTTAATCCTGCACATTCGGAGCGACGGGTAAAGCGATTCGGTTCTGCTGCCGGTACACCTCGATCCCTTGTACAAGGGTGAGTCCGGATGTAAACGCCAACCCCAGGCAAAAGAGGGCCGAGTAGGCGGCGATGGCATAGCTATTGTTCTGGAGAGCGATCCATACCGTCCATGCATTCCATAGCGCAAAGCCTATTTCAAAAAACACAATCGAATCGATGCGGAGTTGGTACCGGTGTGTTTGCCAGACCTCTTCCTTTCGGGTGATCCCGAATTTAGGCGTGCGCTCAAAGATGCTGTTGTGATGGGAGACGGCCTGCAACGCCGCGCGGGCGGTATTGACCATCATGCCCACGCCCAGGAGCGAGATAAAGAGAATGGCGGGTAGCTCGCGCCACCAACTCCGGCCGAGCTGCTGCTGCGCGACGATAAAAAGCAGGGTCGGCGCAAATGTCGTCGCCGTGAATACGAACGCGAGCCCGAACAACGAGACCAGCCCGGGGAATCGTGCGGATAGCAATACGACGACCGGGTAGAGCGCCATCATCGCGAACAAAAAGAAGTGAACGCCATAACCGGTCAGGTGCAAGGTCGCTTCCATTTTCTTGGACCAGGAAGCCTTGGATTGCCATACTTGTGGAAGCAGCTTGATGGCGCACTCGAAGCTACCCCGCGCCCAGCGGCCCTGCTGGCGCCGATAGGCGCTGAAACTCACAGGCAGCTCTGCCGGCACTTCCACGTCACGCAGGTAGAGCGCACTCCACCCCCGCAAAAAGGCCCGGTAAGAGAGGTCCAGGTCTTCGGTTAACGTATCGGCTTTCCATCCGCCTGCATCCTCCAGCGCTTGTTTTCGCCAGATCCCTGCTGTGCCATTAAAATTGAACCAGTAATGACCGCGACTGCGTGCAAACTGTTCCACCATGAAATGAGCGTCAATGGCGAGGGATTGGAGGTATGTCAAAAGTGAATAGTCGCGATTAACATGGCCCCAGCGCGTTTGGATAAATGCGATGCGCGAGTCTCGAAAGTAAGGGAGGGTGCGCTTGAGGAAATCGGGGGCAGGCACAAAGTCCGCGTCAAAGATGGCGACAAACTCGCCGTATGCCTGCGTCAGCCCGGAAGAGAGCGCACCCGCCTTGAACCCGTCCCGCTGTGCGCGCCGTAATTGTCGAATCGGGATACCTTCTTGCTGGCAGCGCTCGACGGCGCCGCGAATAATCTCGGCGGTCTCGTCCGTCGAATCGTCAAGCACCTGGATTTCCAGGAGGTCTTGCGGGTAATCCAGCCGCGCGGCGGCCTGAACCAAGCGCTCGGCGACGTACAGCTCATTATAGATCGGTAGTTGAACCGTTACGCGCGGCCATTCGGTCAGCGGCGGGGGCGCGGTCTTCGCCTGGCGGTCGCGCAAGGTTCGATAGGTGAGATAGAAAAAGTTTACACCGTACACAAAGAGCGCGGCGATCACGACCAGATAGCAAATCGCGACCGGAACAAGGAGTAAATCAATCATCGCTTACTCCAATCCAGGATTGGTACGTCGTCCCCCATAATCCCCACACCAGCCATTGCCACAGGCGACCAGGCACGAGCACCCAGGTGTAATAGTCAAAGAGACCGACAACGGTGGTCGCCAGCACGAGCGCCGAAACGGCAGCCATGGCGAGTGTGGCCGGATTCGACCGCAGGCGCTGCCGGTTCAACCATAGCGCTGCCCAGGGCGCAAGTAGGAGGAGCGAGTAAAAGAGTCCACCAAAGATGCCGGTCTCGGCCGTGACTTCGAGCAATGCAAAGTGCGATGGTTGATAATCAAAGGGGAAAACAGGTCTTGCCACCTTGAGCGCAGTCGGAAATGCGCCCAATCCGATCCCGAGAACGGCGTGGTCGGTAAAGATGTTGTTGGCGGCCTTGTTGAGCACGTCGCGCTCGACGATGCTCCGATTCTCACCGGTGGTCATCGAGGGCTCGCCGGGATTCAGGCGAACGCCGAGATAACTCGAGTATTGCCAGGCGAAGGGGAGCACAAGAATCATGGCTGTGATCAGCAGGGCGAGCGAATCCTTGAGCAAGCTAACCTGACGCGTCAAGAACAGCAGGATCAAGCCCAGAATAAACGCCGCCAGGAACGCCAGCCATGCGGAACGCGAGAATGTAAGAAGCAGGGTGATGACGCCAAGCGCGAATACGGCGGCTATCGGGGTCCGCCATGGCGTACCCGTTTCGAGATACCAGTATGCGACCAGGACGAGCGCGAATGCCAGGCAACCGCCCAGAATATTCGGATGGTCCGTTAACCCATAAGCGCGCAATAAAACGGAGCTGCCTGACCAGACGATACTGACCCCTTTCCATGTCGGATCGAGTCCCAGTTCTCCAAAGCGCGCCAGCCCGACCGAATGCTGTTGGAGAAATTGTGCGAGGCCCACAATGCTTTGAACGAGCGCCTGGAGCGCGACCGGCAAGGCGATGGCGCCGAGCGAACGAACCTCGTTCACAATATAGAGATAGAGTAGGTCAAGCAAGATCAGCCGCCCCGTGTGATAGATCGAGAGCGCGGGATCGACCGATGAGATGCTGCTGATGGCTCCGACGATGGTGAGCCCCGCAAGCGGCGCTGTAACCAGCAACGGTCCAAACCGAATGCGTCGAGGCGCGAGGGCCAGGCTGATTCCCCATAGGATCAGGGCCGCAAGCAGCAGGCAGTCACTGGCGGTAAGCAAAAAATCAGTATAGTCCCGGTAGATCGGAGGAGAGGGGCGCGCTTCCAAGACCGCGCGCCACGAAAAGGGGATCAGTACGATCATTGCGCCGAACGAGAGACGCGCGAGGGTCAACGCGAGGGGTGAGAGATGCTCTCGCTGCCACGTCACTCGTACTGCGCGTTTGATAAACGATTGTGTCTCTAAACCGGGCAACCGGGACAAGCCAGTCTCTTGCTTCTCCATGATCGATCTCCGCCTGAATCCATTGATAGTGGTCCGCTTCCAATTGGTCGGTGTGCAGAATCACGAGCTGGACGCCACGGCGTTCAAAAG
>JBAVQS010000196.1:0-30531 GCA_049694275.1 Anaerolineae bacterium
TCGACGGCGCGATGCAGAAACCGTTTCGCCGCCTCGTTATCGGGGCGCATCTGCCACATGGGAGCGCGCGTGTTATTGATATGCTGTTGCAGCATATAGAGATACATGGTTTTGCCAGAGGCCCTGGTGCCCCAAACTCCAATCGCGCCAGTTGGTGCGAGCGTCACCCCACATTTTTGGCATACGGTATTGGTAATCGGGTTCGATTCCCCGCAGTGGGGACACCTCCGCCCGGTCTGAGTTGATGCAATCCCCGGCGCGCCGGGGAGCGAAGAGATCACAGGGGGTAAGCTGCTCATCGATTCACTCCTTTGGTCGCAATGGGCCGATTCATATATTGCGCAAGTCTGGTTCCTGCTTGATCAGCGGAAGGACGATTGGCTTGTCAGGCAGGTACTGGGGCTTGAAGCCCTCCCGAATCCCGGTCAGCAGGCTCGCAATATGGGACTCGTCAAGTCCCTGAAAGAAATTGCGGCCGCCATTGCCGATTTCAAGCCAAACTTCTCGTGAATACCGCATACAGCGATGGCGATCATCCAGGTCCGCATAGGGAGTCCAGATGCCGACAAGGTTGATGCCCTTTTTTCGCATTTGTTGTATCTCGGCCTGCCAGTCAATGGGCGAAGTCCAGGGTTCGTGGAAAAAGCCGTACTGGCCATACGGAAAGGCATAGTTCTCATACGGATTGACCGAATCGGGGGGGTGAGGGGGCGCATAGCCAATCACTATAACCCATTTGGCGGTGTTTTTCCGCCAGCCGGCTGTGCAGGTGGGATTGGCCAGATTGGCCCATTGCAGCGCGACTTCCAATAACGCCTCATAGTCGCGGTCGTCGGTCGCGGTGATGTTATAATCCAGCCGGAGGCTTCGCTCCAGGTCGCTTGCCGTCTCCAGCCCTCTGGGCGTAGCGATCCGAATGGTATATGAGCTGCCTGCGACGTCTCTACGGTCACCGTAGAGGGCCAGCCCACAGCGGACATCCATGGAGGTCTCTTGAGAGAGTTGTTGCAGCAGCTTGATGACGAATTGCTTGGCCTCCTCGATGTCAGGCTGGCGGGTGCCCTTTTTCCGCATTGTGCCGTCGATAATGAACAAGATATCCAAAGAGCGCTCCAACTTGATCTCGGGAAGTTGTTCCACTGTTTTTACCTCCGCAATGGGAATCACAGTCAAAGGCAGCGACTGGGAAGATTGATCGTCGACAACCCTGAGGCCGAGCTGATCGTCCTTATAGTTCAGCCACCATCCCAAAGTAAAAACGTTGCGGGGCGGGTCCGCGCGCCACGCCTGGAGCGGTTCTTGATTAGCGTTCATAACGACAAAGTAGACCGGAGCTCCATGCGCTTTATCCGCCGGAATGACTCGGCACAGATGCAGGGCATTGACATTGGGGGTGAACAGAGCGCCTGAAGGTGGGCGACGTCCCGACTTGACCAGGAGTGCGCGATCCAGTTCGAGCTGCGCCGGGGATTTGTTCCAGTTCACCTTGACGGTTCTCAAGAAAAGGTCTTGCTTGACCGTGGGCGGAAACCAGTGAGCGATCTCGGCTTGCAAGGGCAGTGTATGTAAATCAATCGGAAGCGCAAGGTCCGGGTGCGCGGTATCCAACTGCCGGGGATTCAAATATTGGGAGAGCAATTCCCGGATAATGTTAGCGTTGGATAATCGGCCAATCGGCACGACCCAATCGGTTTGAGAGGAACTGCCACGCGAAGATGATGAGATAGATGAGGTAACCAATAGCTTGAGCTCTTGACTCAAGCCATCGCGTAAATCAAATTTCGGCGTGCGGCCGTGCTCTTTCAGGTCTTCGAGGTCTTCAGCACTCGCGGCGCGATTCCAGAGTTGAGACCAGATGGTGCTCTCACGGGAATCAGTCGCCGCCCACTTCCACACCGGGGAAGCGCGCAGTGAGACGGAAGCGAGACGCCGCTCGCCGACGTCAATAATCTG
Organism: Anaerolineae bacterium; assembly: GCA_049694275.1. Lineage (GTDB taxonomy): Bacteria > Chloroflexota > Anaerolineae > UBA4142 > SHND01 > JBAVQS01. The sequence continues at coordinate 1,954 of JBAVQS010000196.1, forward strand.
GATCTGTTGGGCAGGGATGTCGGGAGATTCGCTCAAATACTTGAAAACAGATTCCCTAATCATTATGTTCCCTTCGCTCCTGCGTGGAGGGTAATCTCATTTGCAATATTCTCTCCAGCGCATCGATCTGTGCGGCGATATTCAGGCATTTATTACGCTGTTCGCGTATCTGACGTCGCTTGTCCCACTCTCCGGCTCGGCCCTGCAGTTGGTCGCGCAGCCTGGTCTGCTCAGCTTGCTCTCGTTCCAGGTCAAGCTGCCGATCTTGAAGTTGTTGGATCTCGAGCCGGGCCCGCTCTGACTGTTCAATCACATCGTGGGTCCCGTCGACACATCCTGCCAGTGTGCGTTTGGTCCGGGCCAATTGTTCCTCAGATTCCAATTCGTCGAGTTGCTGTCGAATCCCGGCTGTAGCGGTCTGAATTTCCGGCATACCCAGTTGGCGCGCCGCATTCAGTTGGCGCTCGAACTCTTTCCGCCGATTCTGTAACTGCGCCAATTCGGCGGCAACTGCATTCGGATCGGTTTGTCGCGCCAGGGCTTGGCGTTTTTCGACCTCGTTTTCAATTTTGTCGAGAACGGTTATGACGCGCTGGAATGGGATCGCCAGGTCCTCTACGCTTGCCTGAATCCAGCTCGAACAGTTTTTGAATTCCTCTGATAAAGTATCGGTCATAGGTATGACTCCACTTGCCCAGTTCGTTTGCTACTCGGCCTGCGCAATTTCAGAGAACCAGGTGAGAGCCTGAGCCTGGGGCGTCAACTCTTCAAGCAGCTTTTCGACCGTCTTGAGCGAGGCATTGGGCACCCGACGTCCAAGCCGGGCCATTTGACTGCTCCATTCAATCAATTCTTGTTGCTCGTTTTCAAATTCTGTTTGGTTCGCCTCATCCGTAGCCCTGAGCCTGACGAGTTCTTGTCGCAGGGGCTCTAGTTCTTGGTCGCGCGTTTTAACCAGGTTGGCAAGCGCCCGCGCCTGATTTGCGTCTATCTCCAGGCGCTGTTTGAGCGAATCCTGGAGGGAACCGATCTGAACATAAAGGTCATCACCCGATTCAAAGGCGAGGCGCGGCCAGTCCAGGGTCTTGCCTCCCAGCTTTTGGCTCAACCAGTTGACCTGATCCAGTATCTCTTGGCGCATGTGCTGACGTTGTTTTAATTGTGCCTGGAGCGTGACCAGATTCGAATAGGCCGATAAGAGATCGGGGTCGGCCTTTTCCAATTGTTCTTGTTCTTGACGGGCGCTTGATAGCTGCTGGGCGAGCGCCAATTGAGCAGATAGCCGGGCGCGCCGGTTTGAGAGCTCTTGGAGTCGCTTGAGCTGTTTCTCGAGTTGATCGAGCGCCGCCAGACGGTTATGCGCCGCTTCCAGATCGGCAAGTATTTGCGGTTGGTTCTCGTCCGGATTCGTTTCTGCACCCGCATTCCATCGCTGTAGCTGATTCTCGAGTTTCGCTTTCCGCAGCAAAAGTACATCCCGTAACGATGCGTCTTTTTTCCTTAACAGTTCCAGACTTTCGGGCCGGGTCGTCGAGTCCCGCCAGCCCTGGGCTATACTCTCGACCTGGAGCTTGTATTGCTTGAGCGCCGCCTGTTGTTGCTGTTCAGCCTGCAGTCCCTGGTTTAGTTGCTCGATTTGAGTGAGACGTTCCTGCGCCGTTTGTACGGTTCGGGTCAGGCGGTTACGAATCGTTTGTTCATCCATGCCAATCGTTCTCCAGGGATCGGACTTGAGCCATCAACTGTTCCTGCCGGCGTGTGATCTGGTCTTGAATCGAGGCCAACTCGAGCCGTTTCCGCTCCAATTGGTCACGCGCCTGCCAGCGTTCGTCGGACTCGAGGCGCTCGATATCTCGAAGGAGAATCGCTCGTTCTATCCATTGGTTCTGTTTGTCGAGGGCCTGGCGAATTTCTTTGGTTCTTGTCTTTGTAATTTCGAGCGCCGCCCGTTTTTCTTGCTTTTGCTTGTCAAGCTCAGTTTGGAGCCCGTGCTCTTGCTCATCGAGCGTTTGCTGGACAAAGCCACCCAGATCCGGGTTTGTCTGAACCCAGAAAGCAAGGAGGCTTATCCACAATTCCGCAGCGCCATTCTGTCCGGACCGGCAGGCTTCATACGCTTTACCGACGACCTGCCGGACCAGGGCTTGCCGTCCGGCCGGGTTGTTTTTTAGCTTGCGGAATTCGTTGCGCCATGGGTCATATTCCGGCGGCGAAGATTGCGTCATTCGATAATTCTCCGCTCACGCAGAGCCTGGATCAATTGCTCTGCATGTTGTTTGTTCTGGAGGCCGGAAATCTTGACCGTGCCATCGGGACGGACTATAATGTTGAAACCCTTTTCGATTGGCTGGGCTTCTATCTCCGCCGCTGAATAGCGGTCGGACAGAAAGATGAGCCGCTGGTTGCTCGAGCCGCGCCAGCGAAGAGTGTCAGATTGGAGAGGCGGTAAGAACGGCCCGTCGACCAGCAGGTCTGTAACGGCGAGTAGGTCCAACCAGCCCGGCAGCGCCTGCCGGCGAATATGCTCTATCGTAAAACCGGTATAGGTCATGATCGATAGGCCCGCTTGCCGGAGCAAGCTTGCCAGTTCGGCCAGTGCGATTGCTTGCTCGAAAGGCTCGCCGCCGAGAAATGTCACCCCTTCAATTCCACGTTGGGCCTGCAACATGAGAACATAATCTCTGACCTGTTCAACAGGCAAAAGGACCTTATCTCGCACAGCCAGGTACTCGGGGTTGAGGCAATCCTTTGTACAGCGATGCGAACAGCCTTGAACAAAGAGCACGTAGCGGGCCCCGGGCCCATTCAATGTCGAAATCGCAAAATGCTCCAGCCGGTCACCAAGGTTTAATACAACTGACACGCTTGAATACTCCAACCTCTTTATATAATCCCCTTCTCACTCAATTGCTGCTCAAACCTGGTCTCTTCGGCCTGCCAATGTTGCACGAGTTGTTGGTTGATGGGGTGCTTGACCAGCCATTCCGTCACCATGGCGCGTGTGATTTGTTCTTCACTTCGCATGAAAAGCGTTCCGAGGCAGGACCGGCCACAAGCTTCAATATCACTTGGGGCGCGGTTATCGAGCATGGCTGCCAGCTCGCTGACCTCCAAGCCCGGCTCGAGCAAATGGGTTTGAAAATATTTTTGAACGAGCTGCCGGCGTCCCTCCTGATCCGGATACCCGATCAGAATCTCGCCATCCCTAAAGCGCCTTCTAAAAGCGGGATCGAGTTTTTCGGGAATGTTGGTAGCGCAAATGATGACAATATCCTTGTCACGTCCTGTTGCCGACTCCATTTCGGTCAGGATCTGGTTGATTGGATTATCCGAGTGCTGCGAATCGGCACGATCGGCCGCGACGGACTCGACCTCATCCCAGAAAACCACGCATGGCGCATTGGCCCGCCAACGCGCAAAATTCTCCTTGACCAGGATGAGCGGCTCGCCGCGATACTTGGATTGGAAATCGGCCGCGGTAACATTGAAAAAGGCGCGCCGGCTTTCCGTGGCAAGCATTTTGGCAATCGTCGTTTTACCTGTCCCTGGCGGACCAAAGAGAAGAATGCGGCTGGGCGCCTCAACCTTATTCATCTGGACTTTGAGATGCTCCGCTTTGTTACGCAACCAGTCGGGGTCTCTCCAAAAGTTCAAAATGTGCTCGAAATAGCGGCGCTCAGCCGGTTTCAGAACGATGTCGTCAAGATGTACCTCCTGCGCTTTTTGGCCGACGCGGGGTAGGCCGTCGAGCCATTCTCGATCCAGGCAACGCACTAGACCCCCACTGCCCCGGGCGAGTTTCTTGAGCTCATTTCTTTGCCGTGGAATTTCGCTATTCATCAGATAAGTGAGTCCGACCTTTTCGTGGACGGCATAATTACTCGCAAAGTAAGCGGCGATTTCATCAAGCACCGACCAGTTAAAGAAATCATCTCGTTCCCGCAAATGGACATAGATAAGCGCCGCCTTGATTTCATCCGCAGTGGGCCCGTCGACCGCAAGTTGCTCGACTCCCTTCAAGCCCGGTCTTGCAAAGATCTTTGTCACCCAGGGCAAATCTGTCTGCTGGAGAGCAAAAATGACGAGATGATTGTTGTCGCGGCAGAGTTTGGGCCACTGAAAGAGGAGGTCCAGGTCCTCGCTCCGGTCAATATCCCAGTATACATCCTCAAACAGGATGACCGATCCATGGTCGGCGCGCCGCTTGAGCACTCGATCAATTTCGTGGATGGCCTCTTGTGGCGTGCGGGTCAGTGTGGAACGTCCTTGTTGCGCCTTGAGGAACTCGGATTGATCCTGGCTGATGTGACCCTTGATCGTTTCCAACCTGGATGCGGGAGAACGCGGCGCGGCCGGCGCGGGGGCCGCGGGTTGGTTGGCTGGGAGCAGACGATTGAATTCAAAGTGGAGCAAATAGCCCTTGTCGCCATGCCAGTGCCGCGCAAAGACATCAAGCGACGGACCAAAATGGGTGAGCAGGATCTCGTGTAGCCGCACTTTGGGATGGGCGTGGTTGAGAAAGAACTCGTCGTCGTGATGACCGGAGAGCAGCAAAACCAGTCCCTGCCCCGGATGCATCTGGGGCAAATACAACTCGTCTACCCGCTCAAGCCACTTGCGTGGCGCGATTCCATTGGACATTTTGTTGGCCTTGCCTAGCGATATTGTTCGACCGGTCCTTGACTTTCTTTGGTCGGCTTGGGCAGGCTGATGGTGGGTATTCCGCCGCCGCCGCCTTGATAGGGATTGGGCGCATCCGGGTGTTGCTGAGTGCTCAAGATGTCGATCGCGACCTGTTGCTGTTCGCGCATGGTTTGCTCGAATCGTTTCACATCCTCGACGCATTTCATGCCTTCATAGCCGCCCCAGGAAAACTGGACTGTTCCGTCGAGCTCCAGATAAACGGTGACGTTGGGCGAGGGATGAGGCCGGGTGGTGGCGAGCTTGAGGGAACTCTTGAGATCAGCGGTCATGTTGCTCAATTCGTAAGGAACCGCTTGGTCCCACACACGATTCAGGACGCTAATAATATCTCGCGCCCGCGCCAGGCGTTCCTCGTCACGTGCGATCGTCTCCATGAACCTGGAATCAAGTTGGCGAATGTCCTGATAGATTTGCATTCCCTGGGTGACAAGCTGCTCGATCGCCATCCGAATTTCGACCTGCTCTCCCGCCCCTTCATATTGTTTGCCTTTGAATTTGCTCTCGAGCGCCTGATAGCGCTTGTGCAACTGTTCGACTTCGGCAGGATACCATTCGCACAGTTCAGCCGTATCCAGTAGTTTCAGCTCTGCTTCTAGCTGGCCTAGCAATGCCTGACACTGTGCGCGTTTGCTCTCAAAAGCCGCCTCCCGTTCGTCGATAGTGCGTGCAACTTGCATGAGGAGGCTCTGTCCTTGTTGGAATTGGGCCACGGCAACCTCAAGGTTCCCTTTCTGCCGGTTCACCTCAGCCTGATCCAGGGTTGTGAGGGCGGTTACATACTCATTGTATGCGCCAAAAAATCGCGCGCGCACCGGGTCTACCCTGGCCTTGAGCTCGGAAGCCAGGTGGGCCTGGGCATCGACGTCGTCCCTTTTGGCCTGACGTTCCGCCTCTTGCCGGTCGCGCTCCGCGGCGAGATATTTATTGATTTGCTTGACGCTGCCATGTAAAGCGCTGATCTGTTTGCTGTTCTGTTCGATGCGATGACGTGCTTGTCGTGCCTCTTGCTGCAGGACATCGATATGCTGGTGAGCCTGAGCGATTGCCGCTCGATTCTCCGCGAGATGTTGGTCGACGCTGGTCAGCCATTGTTCATGCTGTTGAATCCGGGCTTCGTTTTCGGCGGCAATCCGTTCATAGAGTTCCTGTTGTACGTCTAGCTGTGCAATAGCATCTGTCACATCATGGAGTTGGGCCTGGTTCGCCTTTACCTGTTTATCCAACGCCGTTACTTTGTGTTCGTTTTGCTCTGCTTCTGACTCCAGGACGCCAAGTCGCTGTTTCTGTCGTTCTGCCAGCACTTCGACCTGGTGTATTTCCCCGCGCAGCCTGGATTCGGCGGCTTGCAGATGGGACAAGCGACAAACGGTATCTAGACTCATAAGACCTCCTTTTGGGCAATCAGCGATTCATAAAGTAGATTCGTACTTCGACATCGCCAAACTGGGATGAGTCAGCTGACAGGTTGTGATAGCCTTCAGCGGCTGCTGCTCCAAAGATATCCGGGAGCGCGCGTTTGAGTAGAGCGTTTACCTCCTCGGCGATCTGATTGCCATCAGACGGACGTGAGGCAGAAACGGTTCCAAAGGTAAGGACAAAGCCTGCATGCTTTCCCGAAAATGGGCTCAGATCGTAACGCAGCAGTCCCAAAATGCGTTCACGCTCGATTTGTTTGTAGAAATCGCTCGTTCCCAGAAATGGCGCAATGTTGACATGATAAGTGCGTGTGACAGGAACGGGGTTTAGGCCATTCGGAACCTCGGTTCCCAGGACGGTCGGCGTAGCTGTCGGCGTGGCTGTCAGCGTGGCCGTGCGGGTTGGCGTCGACATGGCCATGGGCGTTGCGGTCAGCGTCGCCGTGGGCGTGGGTATGACGGTGATGGTTGGAACCAGGGTCGCGGTGGGTGTGAGCTTGACCGTTGGCATGGAGACCATAAATACCATTGTAAGCCCGAGCAAGAGATCCGCAAAAAGCCAGCCGGCGAGAAAAAATGTGCTGCGCATCATGATTACCTCAGTTGTGCCAGGGCCCCGGCGAGAACAGCAAAGAGACCGAGCATGAGCAAGCCAAACCCGGCGGCAAGAGGCCACATTCCCTGCATCAAGAAATATGCAATCCCGAGGGCGACCGGAATGATAAAACTCAACGAGAGCAGAATGAGCATCCAATCAACGAACCGCCCGAGCGTGCTCGGGGATTGGGACCGGGCCGGTATTTGCTGGCGAATGAATCCTAGCTCTTGCATCTGCTGCTCGCGCATTTGTCCCAGTTCCTGAACCTGCCGCTGAAGGTGCTCGTTCTGCTGCATCAACTGGTCATATTGTTTTTGAATCTGTGCATTGACCGCATCAAATACGTCGCGGCCCGGAAAGGCCTGGGCGATCTGGTGAAAAGCCGCGTAGAGATCTGACTCGTTCTGGATGTGGCCCCTGAGGGTATCTAGCGTGCCGTTCAATTCACGGACCGTATTCTGCATGTCGCGTGAGACCCCTTCGAGCTGACCGACCATGTTCTTCATGTTTGTCGAAACGCCGGTGAGCTCGCCTGCCGCCTGATGGGTAGCGACAACCGACCGACTGATGTTTTCGCTAATCTCTTTCAGCGAAAACTGGATGGTCGACGCCGTGTTGGCCAGCGATTGAATATTCGTCGTAACCCAATTGAGCGCATCGCCCTGCTGCCGGGCGAGCTCAATTGTAAAAGCTCCATACTCTTTGCGCAACTGGTTGATGCCGCTATAGGCTTCGGCCGCCTGCCGCGACGTCTCCCCCAGATTCGCACGTTCCTGCCGCACGTCGGCGACCAGGCCGGCGAGCTGGCCGATCAGCGAATCGGGGGCCCGGATGATACGCTGCCGGGTAAAGAGCAAATTGATTTCCCACAGGGCGCGCTCGAGCCGGAGCCGCAACCGTCGAGACTGTTCATTGGCGCGATTGAGCAGCACCTCATTATCGCGATGGTATAAAAAAGTGAGTACGATGATGACCAGGATGACAAGGAAATCGAAAAATGCGATCCAACTAAAGCGTAGGAACGTCAGGATCCCGTGGCTAAAGCCCTGTTCCCAGAGAAGCAAGAAGGGCACGCCGTTCAATTCCGGCTGGGCCTCCAGGGTCGCGGCATAATTATGGCTTGCAATAAAGAGCGCGAACCAGGTTGCAAATATGGGAACAAGGACGAGGAGATTCCGCAATACCTCAAGCCAGTTCAAAAGCACTGAATGGCGACGATAGGATTGAGAAGCGAACTGTTCGAGTCGAGTAGGATTGATCGATGAGTAGAGGTCTACGCTCCACAGGGTGTCAAAATCAGCCCCGGTGTTGAGATGATCTCGGATCATAGTGAGACTGGTTGCGGCGGGCGGGTCGAAAACCTTAATTTCTTGAATAAGTTCGTCAAGCTCGTCTAGTAAATGATAATCCGGGCTTGGTTGCAGGTCAGGCGCGCGCGCGCCGGAGATTGCCTGTGTCTCGGAACTTGCTGGCAAAAGTACGGTATCGCTCATTATAATACCTCAAGCTTGATTTTGGGCGTACTCTTCTATTCTTATAAGGATATTTTGTGGTGGATTCTTTCAAGTTCCATTGACGAATGCAGAATCTAGTTCAATGAATAGCTGATCCTCCTATAGACATGAGTGAGCTCTGGTTTGTCCTCGGTGGTTTGAGCTATGGGCGAATCATAGCCTGTAACGCATTTTTAGTCAGTTTGTGCTGAATCGCACGAGAAAAGCCCATTCTATTGCCCATTTGTGCGACATAACATAAAGCTACGCCTTGCGCATCCTGTTTTTGGCCGGTCTTGATCAGGCGCTCCCCAATTTCAATTGCCTGTGCTGCGATGACCTGCCACATTCGGTTATCTGGCTGTGTCTTTTGAATGATCTGGGCAAATTCGCGTTTGATGCTCTCATCCTTGACATAAGGCAATACATCATACCGATATAGGCACCGCGCCCGGCATGCGAAGCAACCTTCGTATGGGGGCGCCCCCTTTTTGCATAATTCTACATAACCTTTCTGAAACGTGCTAATCTGCTGTTCCAGCCTGGAGGCCAGTTCCTGCATTGCGACTTGGTCATTCTTATAGTTCATGATGACTGTCGATATGATCTGGTCCAGTAATTCTCGCAGAGTCTCGGCCGAGTTGTAAAGCCATCCGTAGCGTCGTCCTTTGTCCTCAAACCATTGCGTGGCTCCTTGACTGGTGACACAGGACGCGACCGCGCGCTCCTCGTCCGGGGAGCGCAGGCTCTCGGTTTCCTTGATCAATTTGCGTAACTCGTTGTACCCTTCGATCGCCGCCATGGGGCGAAAGAGCATCGAATGGATATAGCGGGCGAGCCATTCCCTAAAATCGGGGCGCTGTGTGACAGCGAGCGCGATATCGCGAATGCGTGAATCAAAGCTCGATGTGGGAACGAGACTCTGCATAGCACGGCGAACATCTTCATCCGTCAGATGGCTTTTGATGTGGTTACTCTTGAACGAATAGACTTCGGCCAAGAAAGGCGCATGGTTCCCTTCGGCATAGATCGCCGCCTGCCCGCTTTCGAATGTCATGACCGCGCGCAGCTGTTCTTCTTCCATGTTCATTGCCGACCCAACTGCCTCACGATCATCGAGGGCAACCACACGATGAAGAATTTTGACATTCGTATTCTTGATCGCATCAGTCGCCAGCTTGGTAGGAATCTGCTCAGCAATCAAGACTCCTTCACCGTACGCACGAATTTCCGAGAGCATATTGGCGAAGGTTTCGACTGCCTTGCCTTTGACGTTGGACGCCTCCGTGCTGACATCTGTAGGCACATTTTTTAGCAACCTGTGCGCTTCCTCGATGACCGTGAGATGCTGGAACCCTTGCGCTTGATTTGCGCGTTTCGACTGGACCGTGCGATACTCGTATATCCGAGTCAAGAGGAGCCCCATGAGAAACGCTTTTTCCTCATCATCGCCGACTCGTTCTAACTCCAACACGGTTGGATGGGAAAGGAGATCGTGAATCTTGAGCGAATGAGGTGTATCCAGCATTACGCCTTTACCCCCCAGCCGGAGGCTCTCGACGCGAGCTTTGAGTCCGGCTTTGACGTCCATCTGAATTCGTTCTTCATATCCGAGACGGTCTGTTACTTCGTCGATTTTACGATAAAGATCCGTGAGAGTCGGAAAGACATTATACATGTTTTCCTGACCGGGGGGATTGGGTGGAACCCGCCGGTTACGGTTTGAGGTAAGGTCCCAGCCCTTGTCCGTATAAATCTCATGCAGGCATTGTTCCAGGACATAGGGCATCGGAGCATAGAGAATAAAGCTTGCATTGAACACTGACTTGAGATAGTCGATGTGGGTTTGCACATGCACGCGATGTTCTTCATCCTGAATTTCGAATTCGAAAGGATTGAGCCGGAAAGGGGCGTAACGTTCATCGCCGAGTGTATAGATGCGGAGGGTTTCGAGCCCGCCCACACGCTGGAGATCCCGATATTCAGACTTGGCTGGCTCGACAACAAGAAAGGGGCGCCCCTTGCCTCCATTCCAGACCTGGTTCAGGATGTGGAAAACAGTGTTGGTTTTACCGCTTCCGGTTACCCCTACAACCAAGCCATGTTTGGCGAGGTCTATGCGAGGTAAAACATACCAGTCCCCGGTAGGCTCGCCGTGATCTAGGATCTTGCCGACCGTAATGAGTTGTTCGGACGGTAGGCGTCCGGTACGGTCATCGCGGGCGACGGCAAAACGGGCATAGTCCTGTACGGCATAACCAGAAAATTCCTCGCGCGGGAGCTGGCTCAGTGTTGCCAGTTCCCGTGAGTTGACCAATGTGATCAAAGGGTCGGTCCGGGTCGCGGGCAAGTTGGGCAGGCAGACAAAGGTTCGCACGGGGTCTGGGATAGAGTCACTTCCCGCGTAGATTGCTCGCAAAAGTGTTCGCAATCTTGCCAAAGTGCCGCCGTGCTGTGCAAAAAAATGGACCTCGCTTTGCCACATACCCTCGGCTTTGCCACGCAAGAGACGGGCCAGGTTCTTTTCCAAAAGCTCGACACAATATTGGGCTTGGCGGTCGGTTTGCTCGCTTTGGGCTCCCGGGCCGGTCTGAACGTTCTTTTTGACAAGCGCCCCATATTGTTTGATCTTGTCCAATCCGCCCTGAGTTAGCTGCGCGATGTTTCCCTCGTTTACCGGGCGGGCAAAGACAAAATAGCCCCATTCCTCACCGCGCAGCGCACGCAGCAACCGCTCGATCTGCTGTGTGGTTCCTTCCTGTTGCCGCTCGGCAATGGGCGCGGATTTGCAAGTCGGGATGCCACTCATGCGTCCGAGGTGTGCAAAAAAACGGGCCTGATTGAGTTGCGTACCTAATTGTGTATCCGCTGGTCCCGCGCCGATCCCGGGGAATGATCCGCGCAAAGAGGTAAGCAAGAGCGGCTTGATTTGTTTTGTGTCCGCTCCATCCCCTTGCGCCCCGATATAGATATTGATTCCGTGCGGCTCGCTGGTGATCAAAAATGCCCAGCAGAATTGCATCCCGTAGAGCGCGGTGACCAGGTCTTCCATATACTGCTCGAAGCGGGTCTCCTGGTCCATTTCCCAAAAACGGGTGAGTTTGCGAATGCGAACAAAGGATGTGGCGTCAAGTTGTCCCCAAATCGGAATAGTGGGCGCTTGGTATTGTTCCAATGCGCGCCTCTCCAGCTTGTCAATCTGGGCTGATAAGTCCGATGGGGATTGATTGGCGATCATCAGGATTTCCTCTTTTTTTCCGCGACATCGATCAAGGCGTGTGTGGCCTGCTCCAGCCATTGAAAAAAGCGTGGATTCAGGGCATGGTAGAAAGGCTCAAGGCTCGGTTCAGCGAGTTCACTCAAGAGTCGTCTAAACTGCCCGACAGTTTTCTGTTCGTCCTGCGTGAGGTCAAAGCGCGGGCAAAGGGCGATGACCCGATCATATGCCTGAAATAGTTCGTCGCGTTTCCTTTCCAATTCGTCAAAACTGGATTGGCGAATTGCGGGATGGGGATACTCGCCAATGAATTCCCCAGCGGTCATCCCGGTGACTGGGGGCGCAAGGCGATAATCCACATATTCAGCGAATTTTCCATCAGGAAAAGTGACGGCTAACTGTGCAAATGGCATTCGGATCAAGCTGGGTTTGCCCTGTTGTACACGCTTGTATCCGTAGAGCAGAAAGCGCAAAAACTTGAAGTTGCCCTGGACCAGAGGCACCGGGAAGGAAATGGCTGCTTCAAGTGGAACCAACTGTTGTGCAATTGGATTGCTGCGGACCTTGCCATAAAGGCCCGCCGTAATAGAGGTCATAGTTATCTCCTATCCCGCAGTAACCATCAAATTGCCCATTGGCGCCCAAGCCCTGAGAAATGTGTTTATGGGGTAATGGATTCCGGCGCCATCCGCTCTTCCCGAATCATTCGCAATGATGGCGATGGGGTGGCCTGCGTTGTCTGGCTCCATTCCCGTAACCCATATCACGTGCCCGGTTCCGGGTGGGATGCTGTTATCGCCCCACAAGGTACTTGCCTGGACTCCGACGATCGCATCTTTGCCCTGCGCGATTTGTTGTTGGAGGTCGTCGAGCCCGGCATCTTGCCAACGCCGTACGGGGACCCCGTGCGCCTCTAACAGTTTACCCACATCGGCCGGGTACGTCCCTTTATCTGCAGAGTACCAGCCCTTTTGCTCAGATTCCTGGGCTAACGCTGCCTCGCCGAAATCAGTCCCGGTCCTTTTTTGGATGATGCTCTCCTGTGCAACAACTGCGCAGGCCTTTTCTCCCTGTTGATAGTGAAAGAATGCCTGGTCTTGTTCCGCGTTCCCGATCTCGCGTGCGCCGAGCTGTGCCTGGTCATAACCATCCGCCCATTGAAGACGCTGGGCCATCGATTTCTCGGAATCAAGGGGAGCAGCCTGGGTTTGATCCGTCTCTTGCCTAAGTTGCTGCGCATCACTGAGCGGGCCTGGGAGCGTTTCCTTCACGCCAGAGACGGGCTGCGCGGTCATAATGCGCTGCTCGGCGGTCTGGCGTTCCGCCGCTGCGGTCTGGTGCTGGTTATCAACCGCTTCTTGCTGTTGTTCTCCCATGTTATCCGGGATCATTCGAACCCCTCTTTTGAATCTGCGGTCAGCCTGCTACTACAAATATCCCCCGGCTCTCAGAGTCCCTGCATTCATATAACGTACCAACAACAATTCCACGTAGGTGCGTGGAAGGATTGGCGGCAGCTACCATGTGGAGCATCGCCGGTTGGAGCGCTGTAGCAATTTGAAGAGTTAGCGCCCCGCACAATCTGATGCCCCTTGGACGCCCGTGTAAATAGTGAGCGTGGCGAGACCGGTTGCTGATACCTAGAGTTTGAGCTTGATTATTTCACCTGTTGTTTCATTATAGATGAACTGAACATCCAAACCTCCGCCATTGTTTGGCTTGCCCCATAATTGGACCTGATCGCCCACACTGACTAGCCCGGAGGGCTCGCCCCGCATCTTGGCACTTTTGATTCGGCCAGATAAGGCATCCCGGACACGAAGGTAACGGACCGGAATCATTCCTTTCTGGTTTGCCATAGTCGCACCTAGAACACCCAACGCTGGATGGATCAGATAACCGAGGGCGCCAATCGCAGCGGGCTTGAGCATATCACCCCGCTCCATCACGGGACCATCGATGTGCTCAATCTGCCCTTGCAGTTCCGGAGTGCGCTGGTTTGGAATTCCCGGAGCAGAAACATGAATGGGAGACTGCGCTGGTGTAACCTGTGATGCGACTGGACCCAACTGCACGCGCAAGAGGCTCGATCCAACCGCAATACGATCTCCGGATTTAAGCGCAAGTGGGGATTTTATCGACTGCCCATTCAGCAGTATCCCGTTCCGGCTCTGCAGATCGCTCAGCAAAAATCCCTGCCCATTCCAATCGAGACGGGCATGGCGCCGCGAAACGCGTCCATCGGCGAGCAAAAGATCGCAACCCACTTCACGCCCGATCGTAAATGCCTGCGGAAAGAGTGGAATCTGTTGACCTGCATTAGGCCCGCTCTCGCAGATCAACATGCCGACGGATTTCATTACTCCCGACGCAGCGGGCTGAATTGGACCGGCAGTTGGCACCAACACGGTTGATTGGAAAGGCTGATGGCATACCGGGCAGGCCTGCGCGCCAGATGGGGCATTTGCCCCGCAATTGGGACAGCGAGTTATCACTGGTACCTTTTCTCCTGTTCACGCAATTAATAAGCCTGGAGCCACCAGACTGCAATTCGCACTAGAGTCCAGAATACAAGGGGAAAGAATAGCCCTGCAAAGAGCGGAATCAGGCGTGGACTTGAAATGACGTGTCTGGTCGGTTTTCCATCCATCTCCAGGAACTCGAGCTTCCACACTTGGATTGCATCGCCGGAATGCACGGTTCTACCCGACGAAATACCCCACATACGTACCAGATGCCTGAGCTGGAGTGCACTGGGAGGAATAACCCCTTGCGGCGTCTTACTCCCCTGTTTTTGCCCGACCATTCTTACCCAGATGTCCGGCGCGGGCGATTGTCCTGATCCAGGATTGCTGCTTTGAATGCCAAAAAAGGTTCCGGGGAGCATGAGTGGGCGGCGATTGATGATCCAGGTACCCAGTTGTTCGACGCTCATTATCGAGAAATAGGGACGCCTGACCCCAAAGATTGAAAACGCAAAGATGACCAGGTAGAGTCCGATCAAGATGGCTATGCCAGTCCATCCATTTAGCAAGAGCAACAGGGCACCAGCGAGCCATGCCACAAGCCAGACGGCTCCTGCCCATTCGAACGGCGCTGGAACCATTTGGGTGTTGGGAGGTGATGCGACCATGCCTGTCACAACTGGCCGCGGGGCGAGAACCTCAGCATAGGGTGCTCTACCACCTATTGTCACAACATTGACCAGTGCTTGCCAGAATGCTCGTATCCCGTTACTGCTCGGTCGACTAAGGGGCATTGGGGCGACAGGCACGTTCGCACCAGGATATGGAGGCATGGCACTCGGCTGTGGGGGTGAAGGGATGATCATCGGATTCGGCTGTCCTTGCTGCCCATACATGGAAGGCATTCCGGCGCCTGATTGAGACGCGGCATAGGATGCCTCCTGAGACCCTCTTCCAGGCGGGGCCGGGTAGAATGAATTGGCGGAGGGTTGCGGCGATGCAATCGCTGGCGTACCCTGCGGTGTGATCGGCGTCTGGGGTGTAATGGATTGCGGAGCAGAAGGCGGCGTGTTGCCTGAAACAAACGTTCCCGCGCTCGCGGTGGGCAGAGACTTGCCGCAATTCTTACAGATCTTTGCTGCGGGCCGGTTGATGGATCCGCAATAGGGGCAAGAGCTAGTATTTTGCATCGCTATCTCCTTTTGACCTTCGGGTTCCGACTTGTGGACAAATAAGAATTATGCTCTGTGATCGCCAGCGGTAAACGGGGCGCTAGCAATGTCCGAGTTGCACGCGCATCAGTGGGGGGGTAAATTGATCTGCCATTTGGCATCTGTTATTCGTCCCGCTTTCGCTACAAGAAAATAAAGGGATTTCACGTCGGGCCCCAACTTGCCAGTGACGAGCAGGTTGAATGTAAATTCCTCATGAGCGCCAAGGAAGGTCCTGGAGAGATTGGCTATGGGCGCATAACTCTCACACGAGCCCGTAGCTGGATTCGGCTTGAAAGCTAGGTTTTGTTTCTGATTCAGCTCATCCACCACACTAGAATTGTTTCCATCAATGCTCACGGTCAAGGTCTCGGACGTCGCATTGACGATACTCACATCCATGACCAAGATTTCGCCCGGACAATCGCTCAGGAACTGCACATTTTGCACGGTCATCATCATACCGTTCTGGACCCAGGGGGCTGGTGGGATCAGGGTATTGCCCTTGGGCGTGTCAGGCAATGTCGCGGTAGGAGTCGCCGTCAAAGTACGAGTCGGCGTTGACGTGTGCGGCACACGCGTGTTAGTGGCCGTAGATGTCCCAGTGGACGATGGCGATGGTGTTGCAGTGGGTGCTGGCAACGTGAATGTCGGCGACGCCGGGACATTCGTCCTTGTAGGAATCAGCGCGCTTGTGACCAACGCAGTGGATGTTTCGGTCGGCAGCGGGAGGAGCGTGGGAATAGAAAGAGCTGTTACGGTCTTGCCCGCAGGCACGCTCGAAGTCTGTCTGTTAATGATTAAAAGTCCGCCGGCACCCCCACCGCACAGGAGAGCAAGCACCAGTACCAGAACAATCCATCTACCTCTTGTCATACGGAGTGAAGACCTGCCGCTACCAGTGGGGTTACGCACAACGGCAGGGGGCGGAATTGGGCGCGGTGGCGGGATTGGTCCATGCGGAGGAAGCTGTGCGCCGCCGGACCCCCCAGGCGAGACCGATCCGGTTATCCGGGGGTGAAGCGGCGCATTACCCCGCGATTGCGAAGCGCCCGGTTGCTGCGATTGTGAGCCAGGTGATTGCGGCGAGTTTCCTGTGCTCACGCTACCCGATTGAGCGGGGAGCGGCTTGCCACAGTTTGCGCAAACTCGCGCTCCCGGACGATTGATGCGTCCGCAGTAGGGACAGGGTTGGTGAGAAGCCATAGCATTTCCTTGTTTAGGCAGGTGCTATCGTTTAGATATTTTCCAGAGAATAAAAGCGACGAGTCCTCCCAGAGGAGCCGCAATCAGGATACTGGAATCAGAACTGGGTATGCCCCAGATGCTGGCTGCAATAACCCCGACGAGGGGAGCAATCAGTGCACTCCAAACACCCTCGAATCGATACCTGCCAAGTAGATAAATTGCTTCTGTGCCGAGCGCCCAAAAAAAGACAGTACTCGGAGAGAACCCATAAAGGAACGAGCTCCCATAAGTGAGAATGGAATAGGCAATGATCTGCACAGCAATCGCCAAAAAGGCTGCCCCGAATTTCCTCAAAATCAAGTAGGCTAATGGCCCCGCGATGGAAGTTAATGTTACAAGAAGGAACGCTCCCAAAGAACCAACTCCCACCAGCCAACGCCCGATCAGCGCCAAGACAACCGAAAGGATAAAGATCGTGAGCAAGTAACGGAACGCGGCCTTGCCAAAAGCGTTCACCGTAACGCGCGAGCCAGAGGGACTCGGACCTACAATTGTCGCCGGGGTCGGGTTCGCTGCGATACCGCTTGCAATCGGCGTCGACAGTGGCGCTGAGAGGGAGCTAGATCGCGACGACCCCAACGGAGTTGAGAGCGGAGTTGAGAAAGGTGTGGACGGTGGCGTGAGTTGAGATGCGGAAAGCGGAGCGGCAGCTAGAGCTGCAGGCAGTGGCTTGCCACAATCGGAGCACCTTTTTGCGGTCGAGCGATTCATATAGCCGCAGGATGGGCAGGCAAGCGTATGCAGGGCGGCCGATGCTCCAAATGCAGCCGCTTGTACACTGGGAACTGCTATAGAGGCCACCAGGGAGTGGCCGCAACTACTGCAGTGCCTGGCATTCTGCCGATTTATCCATCCGCAATGGGGACATGCAACTGCCGGCCCCAAACTAGACGAGCTCGGAAGGGGCGTAAACGCGGGGTGGGAGACCGCTTGCGGGAATGCAGACCCCGAAACAGGGTTGCCCAGGATTGATTCTAGCGCCTGCTGGAGGATGGCAGCGCTAGGGAATCGCTGATCTGGCTTGATTGCCATAGCCCGGAGAATCAGGCTTTCCATTTGCGGGGAGAGGGAAGCATTCAATTGGCGCGGCGCGCGCATAAGCGACGGATTGTTGCTTCGCTCAGTTGCCGGCGGAGGGATGATGCCGGTAAAGACGAAATACATTGTTGCCCCAAGCGCATAAATATCCGAGCGGGGATCTGTAGTTCCACCCCCGTATTGTTCCAGGGGCGAAAACCCAGGCGAAACGGCCCGTGCACCTGGAATGGTTTTTTGGGTGGGCCGATAGAACTTGGCGATTCCAAAATCGACGAGCACAGCGCAGTTGTCGGAACGGATACGAATATTGGGCGGCTTGATGTCTCGGTGGACAACAGGGGGAGACTGTTTATGAAGGTAGGCGAGAGCATCGCAAACCTGGATGAGCCATGGCAAGACCTCGGCCTCGGTTAGTCGTCCCCGCGATTTGACAATATTTTCCAAGTCCTGACCTTCGACAAAGTCCATGATCAGGAACTGTTGCCCGTTCACCTCGATGAGATCTGAGACTGTGGGCAGGCTCGTATGATGCAGTGTCGAAAGGACACGGGCTTCGATTCGAAATTGTTCCTGGGATTCGGGCGAGGTCTCGAAATTTTCCTTGACGGCTACCCTGACCCCGGTGAGGCGCGTGTCAAGAGCAAGGTAAACGGCTCCAAAACCGCCTTTACCCAATTGTTTAACAATCTTGTATCGATTGTCCAAGAACGTACCTGGACCAAACCCTGAACTCATAGACGAAATCTAGTTTACCGCCAGCATGTTTTTGTACTCATTCAATATGATGCAACCATGCAGCCTGATCTTTCACTCCATTTTAACATGCGATTAGTCTTTGACCACATATGTTCGCGTCAAGTGATCATGCCAAGCTTGCTTTTTCGGATCCCAAAGCACCCACCAATAACCAAAGTAAAAGGGTAACCCACTGATCCATGAAAGTAGAAAACGGACAGCTGCGCGCTTGAATGAAAGCGGCTGTCCCGTATCACGAACCAAGCGGATTCTGGAGATCTTTTTCCCAGGCGTTTGGCCACTATGGCTATAGAAAAGTGCATAATAAAAAAGTGATATACCTATCGGAGTAGCCATCGTCAGAAACGAGACGATTGCACCGAGTAGATTCGAGATGGAATCATAGGAACCCAAAGTAGTTGAGGCAAACGCCGAGCTGGCAGCTGTGGCGAAGGAAGCGATAACGAAGTAACCCAGGCACCAGACTATGGTCATCAGGGTAGAAAGGATTACCGAGTCTATGATGAATGCGACGAGCCGATCGGAGAACTCGGCGGGGTTCAGATAAGCAGAAGCGGTTATGGGCACAGCTACCTTTGGCCCGACCACGGTGGGCAGCGCCTGCGGAGGCGTTCCGATAATCGTCCCAACCGGCGGCACGACCTGCATAGAGTAGCCGGTCGTTAGCGGCAGTTTTTGAGCAGTCTGCGGTAAAGGCACCGGGCGAACCTGCGGAGACGGTGTAGCCGATTGCCAGGCAGTCTGTGGAGACGGTGTAGCCGATTGCCAGGCAGTCTGTGGAGGCGGTGTAGCCGATTGCCAGGCAGTCTGTGGAGGCGGTGTAGGTAGTTGCCAGGCAGCCTGCGGCCGGCTTGAGCCGAAGGGTAATGCCTGACGGAACTCGGTGATGCTCCCAAATCGGTTCTGTGCGTTCAAGTCCATCGCTTTGAGGACGGCTTGTTCTGTTCGCATAGAAATGGAACGCTTGAAGTGGCGTGGGAAGGGGAGGGGCTTACCGCTATATCTTTCCGGGGCCGAGGGAGGGATACAGTTGGTCAGCAAGCAGAAAACGGCTGCACCCAACGCATAGACATCGGAACGGGGTGTGGTCCCTCCGCTATATTGTTCTGGAGGCGAAAAGCCATCCGTCGCTCCCCGCGCACCGACCACAGTACGCGTCCCACCATGCACTGCTTTTGCAATGCCGAAATCGACGAGGATCACTTTGCCATCAGGGCGAAGCTTGATGTTCGCAGGCTTGATGTCTCTATGGATGATGGGCGGGTTCTGGCGGTGTAAATATTCAAGAGCATCCATGACCTGGCTAATCCACTCAAGAACCTGCGGTTCCGGTTGTGCTCCTCGCTGTGCCAAGACGGTCTGAAGGTCTTCTCCCTGTACATAATCCATTACCAGGTACTGCCGCCCCATCGACTGTTCGAGAAAAAAGTCGCTGACGCGCGGAAGCCCTGGGTGCCGCTGTGCCAACCGGGCAAGAACACTCGCCTCGAACTGGAATTGCTGCTGCGATGCCAGCGATGTATCCAGATTTTCCTTGATCGCGACTGGAATCTGGAGGCGAGTGTCCTGGGCCAGGTAGACATTTCCGTACCCTCCTCGCTTGATCAGACGTAGAATCTGATAGCGATTCTGAAGCAATTGGGTCGGATTTAGAAGCATGGGAATTCAATAGGCCAGTAGCCGCTGAGAAAATCAACCTGCTCTACTCATCGGGGAAGGAACAGATTCGCACCGTGCGAACAGTCCTTCCCCAACAAGTGGAAAGCTTTTGGAACCTATCCCTGAAAAACCACGTACAGCTTGCCTAACTGGATTGTAGCGCCCGGATTGAGCGGCATCGGTTGGTTAGGGGCAAGCCGCTGCTGATTCAGAAAAGTTCCATTCACCGAGCCCATGTCCTCGATCATCCAAGTGTTCCGCCAGACCAATCGCGCGTGGCGGCGCGAGACGCCTGCATCAGGAGTTCCCCCAAAGGGCGCGAGATCGATATCGGGGTTCCAACCACTGGCAAGATCAGAGCGTCCGATAATGAGCTCGTTTTTGAGCGGGACATTGGTCACCGGCTGGTTATTGATCATTAGACGGGGTGCCGCCGTTAGACCGCCGGGCATAGGCATACCGCCTTGCATGCCAGGAATACTGCCGGGCATGCCACCCTGCATCCCACCAGGCATACCACCTTGCATGCCGGGAATACTGCCGGGCATGCCACCCTGCATGCCGCCGGGCATGCCACCCTGCATCCCACCAGGCATGCCACCCTGCATCCCACCGGGCATGCCACCTTGCGCTCCGCCCTGTGGAGCTACACCGGCCAAGGCGTTTCCACAGTTATCACAGAACATTGTTCCCGCCATGTTCTGGGTTCCACAATTCGGGCAAACAATGTTACCGCCGGCTGGAGTCACCATTCCTGGTGCCGGCTGACCCTGTACTTGCGGAACATATTGTTGTTGCCCGCCACCGGCCGCCATTCCCGGACCTGCGGAAGGAACGTTGGATAAGGGCGCCCCACAGTTATCGCAAAAGGCTGCATTGTCTTCATTTTGATTGTTGCAGTTCGGACAGTTTTTCATTTTTGCTCTCCTTTTACGGGGTATTCGTTTTGGGACCGAGTCTGACTGTCTTGCCGCTCTGGAATTTGATAGTCTTTCGACCTTCGTCTGACATCTGCCCTTGGCTTTCAAGCCGATCCGCTTCCAGACGCATTGTCTGAGCCAGATTTGTCTCACCTTGATTGATCAGCATGGTTGCAGCCTGCCGCAATTTCTGTGTTGCGCCGGCGTTATTATTGTTCTGCAAATCCTGCAGTGCACGGGTCTGAAGATTAAATGCGGTGACCTTTTCGACGATATTCATGACTCGTGGATTGATTGCCTGCGCAAGGGCTGGATTGCGGGTAAAGCTGAGCATCACATCTGCGCGCACATGCTGATCTTGGAGGCCCATGACCGGGATGTCATAACTAAGATCGGCTTGGCCGATGCGATAACGTCCGTCATTACGTGATGGCACTGCGAGTTCTACCAGAATCCCCTGTCCCTGATCCTTGACCAGTTCGCCAAGCGGCACCTGGATATCGCGGGATGGGTTGGGATTGATCCCGAGGTCCGAGATGAGTGGGGCGACCCGCCATACTCGACGTGGGGTGGGGCCCTCAACCAGGCGCATAGTCAAGTGCGCGTTTTGTACAATTCCACCCTGCATTTGTTGAACGACTTCTTTGAAATACCGTGCGATTTCTTGCGGCTGCGCAATATATCCGGTTTCACCTCCACTTCGTCCGCCGACATCAGTCAGCAGGTTCTCATTCCAATCGGCGCCGAGACCGAGCGCCGTAATCTTGATGCCGTCTCGTCCGGCCTCCTCGGCGAGATGCACACACTCGGCGTCATCCCCATCCGTTTGTCCATCCGTCAAGAGCACAATTCGGTTCACCCGGGTGCCGCCCTGTCTCTGACGTACTTGCCGCAGACCTTCCCGCAGCGCCCTGGCCATTTTCGTTCCACCACCCGCCTTGAGCTGCTCGACCTGTTGCTTGAGACTGTTCTTGTCACGGGCAGGTTGTCCGGAAACGACAACCCGCGGGTCCGTGGAAAACGCGACGATAGATACGATGTCCTCGGCATGCAGCAGGTCAATCGCATGCTTGGTGGCGTCACGCAAGCGATCGATCTTACCGGCATCATCCATCGAACCGCTCTGATCGAGCACAAAAGCAAAGTTGAGCGGAACCTGGACATTAGCCAGGATCTGGCTGGGCATAATTTCGAGCAGAACATAGGCGAGTTGTGGATTTTGCATCCACAGCAGCGTATCCTTGCTAAGAGAAAGAGTGAGTTGGACTTCACCGGCCATGGCAGACTCCTTTCATCTCGAACTCGATTTCGGTCGAACGATATCTGTTGACGTTAACTCTGTGCAACACGGACAAGAATGGCTGTAATATTGTCCTCTCCCCCGTTCGCATTTGCCTGGCTGACAAGTTGGGCGCACGCTTGATCGGGGTTCGGGTTTCGCGTAAGAATGCCTTGCAGTTGGGGAGGCCTGACCATCTCCCATAGCCCATCAGAACATAATAGGATTCGGTCTTCGGCTTGCAAATCGACGGGGTCAAAGACATCGATTTCCACGTCTTCCTGATGTCCAAGGGAACGAAAGACCTCATTGCGCTGAGGGTGGTCAAACACCTGATCCGGCCTTAACAGTCCTGCCTGGACTAGGCTGGCGACCAGGGAGTGGTCCCGGGTGATTTGGACAAGCTCGTTCCCTCGCATCACATATGTACGGCTATCGCCTACATTCGCCGCATAGAGTTTCTGATCGAGCACAAGGGCGCCGGTCAGCGTAGTGCCCATATTATTGTTCCGCGCGCGAGCCTCGGCCAGAATTCGGTCATTGGCCTGTTTGATCCAGTTCTTGAATATCTGTCGCACCTGCTCCGGTGAGGAGGCGCCTCTAACCTGATTCCATTGGGCGGTACTGCTCGCGCCGAGTTCGGCGATTGCAATCTCACTTGCGACCTCGCCGGCCGCATGTCCACCCATCCCGTCAGCAACGACGAATAGACCACCCCCGGGCTGGAGCAGCTTGAGCATATTATCTTCGTTATGATCGCGGACTCGGCCCTTGTCCGTAACTCCCGCAGTTGCCAATTCGAGGCTCAGCCGCCGCGTCGCCTGGGACATGGCGCTCGATGGTACGACCTGCGGGAGGGGGGCCGTTCTGGATGATTGCTCGGGCACCGTCTCCTTATAAAGAGTTTCGCCCAGTTCGACAAATATCATTCCGGTTTCACGCACCTCCCGGGGCATTTTGTTCCAGGGGATGCGTAGACCCGCCTGTTTTCCCAATCGGAATACATTTTCCAATAGCTTCTCGACACTCCCTTTGGGATATTTGCCGAGTAGCAACCAATTCAGCATCACCGTCAACAGGCTCAAATCCGATTCGATCTGTTTCTGTCGTGTCTTGGTGTCCTCGGGGATCCGTTCCCAAGCTGCATAATCGATCAATACGATCTGGCCATTGGGGTCAATAACAAAGAGCCGCCGAAAGCGGATGAAAGGATCGGATTTGAAGGGGATGGAACGCGGCGGTGCAAAGGCCAGATTCAGGTCGTTGTGCATGTACTCGACCACCTGTCCCAATTGTTCGACCAACTGGTGAGCCTGCCTGAAAGGCATTGGGACCTGGATGTTCTCCAATGGGGTCCCGTTTCGATGGTCCACAATAATAAAGGGATGGCTTTTCTCGTCTTTGGTCTGACCGACAATGCGACCGAGAAAGGTGGGATTGCTGTCCTTCTGGTGTCCCCGCACCCAGCTCTCCTTCAAAGGCTTGTTGGATTCCACCGCCAAATATCTCTTGCCATTGCTACCTGCCCCGGAATCGATTGCTTCTACAAGATAAATGTTGCTGTCAGGAAGCCAGGCACGCGCGGCCCGGTACCCTGGCAACGCCTTGACCATCGGCTGTGGTGGAGGTAGCGGCACATTTGACGCCGCACTATCGACGGCAAGTGCGGTCCCGCAGCGAGAACAGAACCGGGCCTTGGGCTGATTTACAGTTTCGCAATTCGGGCATTTCATGCGTATGCTCCGTGATCGTCCTCGGAATTATGACCGTTGATTCATTCTTCCACTCGGTGAGCACATTCGTTGTTAGAGTCTTTGCGTTAGATTCCGCATCTCGTAGCGCAATTGCTTGGGCCCGTCGGGGGACATCTGCCCTCGTTGCTCCAGATTCGCCGCTTCCCGACGCACAGCCTGTGCCAGTTCGTTCTCGCCCATGTTAACCAATCGCGTGATCGCCGCCTGTAGTTTCTGCGTGGCGCTTGCCATATCTCCATTTTGCACCGCTTGAAGGGCGCGCGTCTGGAGATTGAAAGCCGAGAGCTTCTCGACGATGTTCATCACCTGCGGGTTAAAGGGCGCCTCAGTTTCTGCATATTCGATGACAATATCCTGACGAATCCGTTGGCGGGTGGAACCGGTCTGTGGATGCGTGTAATCCAGCACAGCGTGTGCGAACTGGTACTGGCCTGTGGCCCGAGGCGGCGCCACGATCTCGAACAGCATCGCCAGGTTCCCATTCCTGGGAAGGTCCCCCAGGGACAGGTCCAGACTCGCGTCGGGCGCCGACAAAGTGCTGAGATCAGAAATGACAGGCCTGACGCGATGGATCCGTCTCAGTTGGACTCCTGGCATAAAACGCAACCGGAGCTCAAGGCCGCGCAGTACGATATCCTGAATACCGGATAGCTCGTGAGCCAGCACGGGAGAAAGCTCCGAAGGCTGGCGGATAAAGTAAGCCATGCCACCGCTGGAATCGGCTATGGAAATCAGAAGCTCTTCATTAAACTCGCTTCCCAGCCCGATTGTGCTGATGCCAATACCAGCCTGGGCAGCTTGCCCGGCCAGCTGGCGGCAGAAGGGCTCGTCGAAGGTAAAACCGTCAGTCAGTGCAATTATACGGTTGATGCGGTTGTAGGTAAACCCCTGTTGGACCTGCTCCAGACTCTGGCTCAGACCTAACCCCATGTAGGTCTCATTGCCCAATTCGACCGATTCGAGGTCGGAAATAGCCTGCAAGAGGGTTTGCTTATTCCGACCCGACTGGCGTGGGATCAAGAGGCGAGCATTTCGCGCAAAAGCCGTGAGAGAGAACTCGTCGTCTGCCGAGAGATGCTCCAGGGCATTGCCCAATGCTTGTTTGACATAGTCGATGGTTCGCGGCGCATTCGCAGGCGCGGTCCGCGATAAACCCGTGAACTGCCATACGGGAATCCCGTCGATGATCGTTTCCCCCACGCTTGCATCACGGGCGAACTCTTGAAATTGCTCCGGTGTGAGCATGGGGATACACATCGATTCGCTCTTGTCAACGACGAGCCCAATATTGAGAGGGAGAGGCGCGGCAGGGGCCAGGTCGCGCGCTTGAATCTCGAGTAGCAGATAGACCAAGCGTGCAGTCTGGCTGGCAGGAATGGTCTGCTGATTGAAAGAAGGGATAATCCGAATCAAGGTGTCCATGGGCATTATAACAAGGTCCTCTAGTAACACCGCGCCTGTCCGTAGCACTTTCCAGGGTCCGTGCCATGTATAGCCGAGGGAGTCCCATGAATGAATATACTATCTCTTATAATGGGCATAATGTCAAATTCCATTGCCTTTTTGTTCTTTATCATTCGAATTGAGTCAGGTGCGAGCGAGAAGCTGGGATCATAAATGCCAACACACGCGCGCTCTGCCCTCAGATTTCGTCCAGAGAGAGCGGGGCGCGGCCGGGGTGTCGGCAAAAGGTCAATACTGCAGCGCGGCCCGATGCTTTTTCGACTTGGAGCCAGTAATCCAGCCCGCGACCGTAGATATCTCGGCGCTGTCGCATTTGCATCGCCTTTTTGGGGGAGCCCAGCGCCTGCAGCATGTGGTATGCGGCCCATTCGGCCAACCCTTCGCTCAACAAGGGATCGCGCAGGAACGGAGCGTTTTCTCCCTGCCATGTATGCGTGAACTCGTGCGCAATCACCTGAATCATCAGAATACGCGGAAGATATTCCTGGATATAGATAAATCGCTGCCGCCCATGACTTACAAACAATCCGAGCAATTGTTCACGATCGTGCCCCTGGCGCGGCTGGGCAGCCCGGGCCAGTTCTACAAGCCGGATATGGTCAACCAGCATGAGGCGTGGGCGGATATTTAGCTTGAGTTCCAGTATTTGCCCGAGCAGGTCGATCACCTGGTCAAAGAGAACTTCCGCTTGGTGGGAATCCTTAATAGCAGTCTGTTTACACCGCGCACATACAATCCATCCATCGGCCAACGTAAGGGCCCCATTGCCTGACGGCGCGCCACAGACGCTACAAGGGACCTGGTGTTGGCATCGATGACAGTACGGCCCGTCGCTGCCATTGATCAGTATGAACTGCCCCTGGATGGGTTTGCCGCAGGTCCGGCAGCGGAGGCCCTCGCGCATACATTCGGGGCAAATTGACACCGAGTCAGGGGACTGTGCCATTGGCATCTGACAAAGAATGCACCGCGGCGCATTCCGTTCGCACTCAACACAGACAGTCAAACCTTTGGCGCCTACGCGGTTCGGTCTTTGGAGAATATGATATTCCCCTACGCCCACCGCGCGCCCACACAAATTGCAGTGTTTCATGAGATCTAGTCGATCAGGGGCCGCCATCGGAACGGCCTACTGGATTTCAATCTGTACAATGATTGCGCCGTCATCATCTGTGATTTGGTTGTCATTGATCCGAAGTCGTAGAATACCCGCCTGGTCGATCATTTGCGAGAAATAATCCGAGCCGCAGAATGGCGTCGCGGATGCGATGCGGGCAATGAGTGCTGCATGCGCGCAATTAGGAACAATATTGGCCGGATCTTGTTCTTTGCCCACCCAGCCGCTTGCGTGGACGAAAGGGCACCCAAAGCCAAATTTGGGAGCGCATGGCGACCAACTGCCCGAAAGATAGGTGATCGTAACTTTTTCGCCTGAATACACATAGAGGATATCTTGCCAGTCCTGGTTCGCCGAGATTGCCGCTATTCGTCGCGTACCTCTTGCGTCGCGCGCAGCCTGCCTACTTATCGCGTCAATGGTCATCTGTGCTTGGACGAGGTTCGCAGCCTGTGCTGTACCGGTTGCGCGCCAGGCACCGAGCGCGTCCTGTAAACTCACAAGGGCTTGCGACTGGAGCGTACCCGACGCCAAATCGGCGGCAATTGCATTTTGGGCGGTCTCTATACTCTGGGCCTGAGCTGTGCCTGTTTTTTGATAATCGCGGGCGGCTGCTTGAGCCAGCTCTATCGTTTTAGCCTGATCCGTTGCTACCGCCTGGTAATTGACAGCAAGCGTCTGATGCTTCTCGAGGTTTGCTGTGTCAGCCGTGGCCGTGGTTCTGGCGGCGGCGAACGCCATATTGACTTGCGCGAGTTTGCCGCTCCATTCCGTCTCGCGATAGAGCAGTACGGCAAAAGCGATCACGAGCGCAACGGATAGGGCAAGGGCCGCCATTATACCAACCCGGCTGCGCTGCGGAGGAGCGGCGGAGAGAATCTGTGAACTGGCAACATTCGCAGCCTGCTGCTGTTCTGGTGCGATAACCAACTGCGGATGCGCCGATTGCAGCGCTTTTTTCAACTCGATGCAGGTCGGGTAACGGTTCTCTGGCTTCAGCGCCAGCGCTCGCAGGATAACCTGGTCAACCTTGTCAGACAAAGCTGGATTCAACTGGCGCGGCGGAACGAGATCGACAGTGGCTCGTTCCGGCGCTTCGGGCGGCAACGCTCCAGCCAGGCACTGGTACAGGGTTGCTCCGAGCGAATAAATATCGCTTCGAACATCGGTACCGGGACCGGTACCGTATTGCTCCAGCGGGGAAAAAGGGGGCGTTACCGCTTTCGCCGGTGAGACCGTCCGGCCGCCCGACAGCATCAATTTGGCAATTCCAAAGTCAAGCAGTTTCACATGACCATCAGGTGTCAGCTTGATATTGCTTGGATTGATGTCACGGTGAATAATGGGAGGAGTTTGGGAATGTAAATAGATGACTGCGTCACACAATTCGCCCGCCCATTCGAGGACCTGCGTTTCTGCAAGCGGAGCGCCGATCCGAGCAATATGCTCGGCCAGTGTCTCTCCGTCGACATAATCCATGACCAAAAAGCTGCGACCGTTTTGAATGAAATAGTGCCAGACTTTGGGCAGCCCGTCGTGAGAGAGTTTGGCAAGGATACTTGCTTCAAGGCAAAATTGGCGCTCTGCCTCTTCCTGTTCTTCTGCGGTCGCCATTGTTTCCGGTGTCAACTCTTTGATTGCATAATAGATCCCGTTCAGGCGCACATGCTCTACGAGATAGACCGCGCCAAATCCGCCGTGCCCGAGCCGACGTATGATGCGAAAAGTGTCATGGTCCAGCACGAGAGACGCCCCGCACGATTGACAAAAGAGGGCGTTGGGGCGGATGGACCGATTGCAAAAGGGACAAGTTCTCAAAGCAGAGTCTCCCCAAGAGTGAATTGCCGGTGGTCGGTCATACCAAAAGACCACTTTTTCTAATCGACAAAGAGCCATTTTTCCAGTGGCTCAAATAGACCGAACGGTTTTATCTCTTTGGTATTATAGATAAGCGGTGAACCAAAGGTGTCAATTCCGCTGTTCGAGCGCGGCGGGGTCTGACCAGGATAAAAACCAACTGCAGAGCACGCAAAGTCGTAGCTTACCTTGCCGGGTGCGCAGGCCATCTGAATTCGCTGAATCATGTTTTCTCCCAGCTTCTGGCGGATATAAGAGTTACAGAGTTTTGATTAATTAATGTCCGCGCTTGTGCCGCCACGGCAGGTCAGAACCAAAGATGCATGCCCAGAGACGCTTTTGCGAGCGGCGCGTGCGTGCCAGTCCAGCCATCACGTATCCTT
>JBAVQS010000197.1:0-12088 GCA_049694275.1 Anaerolineae bacterium
TTACGACACTCCGTCAGCAGCGGCGCGACGTGTTGGATTATCTGACGGCAGCCTGTGCGGCGGCCATCAGCGGTGCTGAACCACCGTCGTTGTTGCCCGGGCCATCACTTGACTGAACGGTTACGAAAAAGCGTATTGATTCTTTACCTGCGAGCTGCTAGAATGAATTCGAGTTTGGCGTCTTGCTCCACGTCCCCCCTCCGAATACAAGGCATCGACTCCTGGCCTGCTACGGGTTTCCATAGCGGGCCATTTTTATTGGGCGGAACCGGCCGAAATCGACGTTGACGCTACTCGGACGGGGTGCTACAATCGGCCTCAATGGAACATACCTCTCGCGTCGTCATCTCGGGCGTCCCCTTTGACGCCTATTCGTCCTTTTTGCAGGGTCCGGCGCTGGCGCCCGGGCGCATCCGGGAGGCTCTCCGTTCGAACTCAACGAATATGAGCACGGAGAACGGCCTGGACCTGAGCAAGAGCCAGGCGTGGTTTGATGCGGGGGATGTGACGCTGACGAATGATGCCGGGGGTTACGCGCGGATTGCGCCGGCGACGGAAGAATTGCTTGGACAGGGTGGACACGTCCTGTCGCTCGGCGGCGACCATTCCATCACCTATCCCCTCGTCCAGGCCCACGCGCGAAAATATCCGGGACTGAATATCCTCCACCTGGACGCGCACCCGGACCTGTACGACGAGTTTGAGGGGAATCGCCATTCACACGCCTGTCCTTTTGCGCGAATCATGGAAGCGCATCTCGCTCACCGCCTGGTCCAGGTCGGCATTCGCACGGCGAATTCGCACCAGCGGGCGCAGGCCGAGCGGTTCGGCGTCGAGCAGATCAAGATGCGGCGCTGGCAGCCGGACTCGGTTCTCGCGTTCGACGGTCCACTCTATCTATCACTCGACATGGATGTGCTGGACCCTGCATTTGCGCCGGGCATCTCCCACCCCGAACCGGGCGGTTTATCCACGCGCGAGGTCCTCCGCATCATTCAGATCACAAAGGGAAATCTTGTCGGCGCAGATATTGTCGAATACAATCCAACGCGAGACCCGAGTGGGGTAACGGCGATGGCGGCGGCCAAGTTCTTGAAAGAGATTGTGGCACGGATGCTAGAATAAAGGATAAAGTGACTGAATGGGATATGTTCAATTTGCGCTGCTCCTTTTGATCCTCTCCGGCGCGGTTGCGATTGTGGCCTGGATCTGGCGCAAACAGCGGCGCGAAGAGCTGCTCGACCCACGCCGGTTTTCGAGCATGACACAGCCCGGGGATGCACCCGCCGAGCCGGTCGCGACACGCAACGTCGCCAGTACACCCCAGCCCAAACTGAGCGTTCTGGGGAGAAGCAAGCCCGCTCCATCACATACCCTCCAAGTCGATCATGAAGAGGGGCGGATTATCTACTGGGCGGATGGCGTCCCCTACGCCAGCATCGCCGATATTCCCGACCCCGGGGTCCGCGACGAGTTCACCGAGATGGTCGCACTGAAACCCTGGCTCCTGGATCACCCCCAGGACTTGCTTGCCGTCATTCCCGGGACGCCCGCTGAAACGGGTCCCACCCCGGAGCAGGACATCCCCCTGCAAGGCGCTGTCCCATCGCCATCCGAAGGAACCACAAAAGGCGCGCAGGTGAGCGCCCCTCATCCCCAGGAAGCAGAACCGGAACATCCGCCAATGACAGCCAATGCACCAGCCACCGGCGCCGGCCCCGGCGGTCCCGCTTCGCAAACAACAGGACAAGCGCAGACAATCGACCTGACCAACGCGATTGTTAAATCATTGGCTGGCACTCAAATCAAGCGTCGTACCAGAATCAGCGAGCAGCACACCCTCAAGCTGGAGCGAGAGGGAGAGCGGGTGATTTACTGGTACGATGGCATCCCTTACGGGCAACTGGAAGACATTCCCGACGAAAGCTTTCGCGAGCAGGCGCGAATTCTCCTGTCGGATAACCCGGCACTGGCCGCGGCCCCCGCATCCACCGTCGCCACCCCGGCAGAACCTGCGCCTCTGCCAACCGCGCCGGCGACCGGCGATGCGAGCGCCGCTGCGCCGGCCGCCCCTGTGACAGACGAGACACAGCCCGCGCCCCGCATACGCATCGTGATTAACGACACAACCTATAACAGCCTCGACGAAATCAGCGACCCGCGCCTGCGCCAGCTCGCCGAGCGGATGCTGCGCAATACAAAATCCTAGCGAACAGGACAATGGACATGTACACAGCACATCATGAAAACGGCCCGCAACGCGTCTTGATTACCGGCGGGATGGGCTTTATCGGCAGCCATCTCGCCCAGGCTCTTTTGGGCCAGGGGCGCCAGGTCACAGTCATCGACAATCTCTCGACCGGCCGGTTCGAGAACATCCAGCATCTGCGCGACCACCCCCGGTTTGATTTTGTCATCGACCAGGTGACGAACGAGGTCGTGCTCGACCGGCTCGCCAGCGAGTGCGACCTGATCTTTCACCTGGCCGCTGCCGTCGGCGTGAGTCTCATCGTCGAGCATCCGGTACATACGGTCGAGACGAACGTCATGGGGACCGAAGCCGTGCTCAAGGCGGCCGCGCGCTATCGGGTCAAGGTGATGATCGCCTCGACCTCCGAGGTGTATGGCAAAGGAAACCGGATTCCCTTTGTCGAGAATGACGACGTGGTGTTGGGCGCGACCAGCAACAGCCGTTGGGCCTATGCCGCCTCCAAAATGGTGGACGAATTTCTCGGCCTCGCGTATTACCGCGAAAAGGCCCTGCCGGTCGTCGTCTTCCGCCTGTTCAACACTGTCGGGCCGCGCCAGACGGGCCAGTACGGAATGGTCGTGCCGCGCCTGGTGCAGGCCGCCCTGCAAGGCAAGCCCCTCACCGTCTATGGCGACGGCCAGCAGTCCCGCTGCTTTTTGCACGTCGCAGACGCCGTGGAGGCAATGGTGCGGCTGGCTGACACAGAGGCCGCCGTCGGGCAGGTGTTCAACGTCGGCTCGACCGAAGAGGTAACGATTCTCGAGCTCGCCCGGCGCGTCCTCCAGCACGTCCACGGAGCCGGCGCGGATCAGGGGCAAATCGTGTTCGTGCCCTACGAGCAGGCGTATGCCGCGGGGTTCGAAGACATGCGCCGCCGCATGCCCGACCTCACCCGCATCAAGCAGTATATCGGATGGGAGCCCAAACACACGCTGGACCAGATTCTGGACGATGTGATCGCGAGCCTGACCACAAAAAGCAGCAAGTGAATAAACCCGAAGGGTCTTTGGAGACCCTTCGGGTTTGACCCTGGCGCAATCAGAGAGGTGCGTAATCACCACATAATCCTCATTATCCCATCGGCGCTTTTTGTGTTATCATAGGCTCCATTGCACCCCAACCGGAGAAAACCATGTCCACACAGGAACCGCAATCCCAGGAGGAAATCTTCGCCAGCTATGTTCAGGGCCCCGAGCGCCTGCAAGCAGCCATCGGCGATCTCTCCATCGCGCAGCTCGACCTGATGACGCCCGGCGGCGGCCGGACCATTCGGCAGATTGTGCACCACATTGCCGACGCCGATGACCTCTGGAAGCTCGCCATCAAAGCCGCATTTGGCAGTCCCAAACACCCTATCACTTTCCAGTGGTACTGGGATACCGAACAGGCCGACTGGGCCCGGGAGTGGAATTACGCCGCGCGCCCCGTCGGGCCATCTCTTGCCCTCTTGCATGCGAATCGCCGGCACATCGCGCAACTACTGCACGCCGTGCCCGATGCGTGGGACCGCTCCGTCATCATCCAGTGGCCTGGCCGCCCCGAACAGCGCACAACCGTTCGCGAGCTAATCGCCATTCAGGGACGGCATACGCTCTATCATATCGACGATATCCTGGACATTCGCCGCGCGCACGGCATCGAGCCAACCCGGTTGGGCGCCGGCCAGGACGCCGACACGTAAAGACCCATGAACCCGTTAGACTTGCTGAACCGGATGCCGCCGGGCCTGGCACGGGCGCTCGAAAAACCGCTCCGGTCCCTCCCCGGCGTCGGCGGGATGATCGAAAAAGAATATGACGGGATGATGGGCGACCTCGCCAAATCGGTCAAGCCCTATCAGGAAGGCTTTGATAGTTTCACCCACCTGCCGGCCGAGGGCCGCAACCGCGCAGATATTCTCGACGAGATGCAGCGCTTGCGCGACCGCGAAGAGTCCCGCTGGCGGGAAGGCTTTGTCTCCGGCGCGGTCTATCACGGCGACCAGGCGCATATCGATTTCCTCAACCAGGTCTATGCCCTGCACTCCCAGAGCAACCCGCTCCATTCCGACATCTGGCCGAGCGCGGCCAAATTCGAAGCCGAGATCGTCGCCATGACCGCGCACATGCTCGGCGCAGACCGCGCGGGCGCAGGACCGCAGAACGAGGTCGTCGGCACCGTCTCCTCGGGCGGGACCGAAAGCATCCTGCTCGCCATGAAAACCTACCGCGACCGGGCGCGCGCCAAAAAGGGCATCAAGCATCCCGAGATGGTCGTCCCGAGCTCGGCCCATGCCGCGTTCGACAAGGCGGCGCAGTACTTTGGCATCCGGCTCGTTCGCGTGCCCGTCGGCCCCGACTATCGCGCCGATCTCGTCGCCACCGAGCGCGCCATCACGAAAAACACCATCGTCCTCGTCGGCTCAGCCCCCTGCTTTCCGCACGGCGTCGTCGATCCCATCGAGGCCCTCTCCGAGTTGGCGCACAGCCGCGGCATCGGCTTTCACACCGATGCCTGTCTCGGCGGGTTTGTTCTCCCCTGGGCGGAAAAGCTCGGCTATCAAGTCCCACCGGTCGATTTCCGGCTCCCCGGCGTCACCTCTATCTCGTGCGACACGCACAAGTATGGCTATGCCGCCAAAGGGACCTCCGTCGTCCTCTATCGCGGGCGCGAGCTCCGCCGCTATCAATATTACACCGTCGCCGACTGGCCGGGCGGCCTCTACTTTTCCCCGACCTTTGCCGGAAGCCGGCCGGGCGCGCTGAGCGCCGCGTGCTGGGCCGCACTCGTCACCACCGGCCAGACCGGCTATATGCAGGCAACCCGCCAGATCATGCAGGCCGCGGCGACCATCAAACAGGGCATCGCCCAAATTCCCGAATTGCGCGTCTTGGGTGACCCGCTCTTTGTCATCGCGTTCGCCTCCGACCGGCTCGACATCTACCGCGTGCTGGACGCAATGGGCCACCGCGGCTGGAACCTGAACGGTCTGCACCATCCTCCTGCCGTGCACATCTGCGTCACCCTCCGGCATACACAGGCGGGCGTGGCCGAGCGCTTTGTCGCCGATCTGCAAGCCTCCGTCGCCCAGGTCAAGGCCCAGCCCAAAACCAAAGGCGGCATGGCGCCGGTCTATGGCATGGCCGCCACCATCCCCTTCAAGGGCATGGTCACCGACCTGCTCCAGCGCTATATCGACCTGCTCTACTCAACGGGGGAAACAGGGAAACAGCCTCGGGACTCGGGGGCTGTAGACAAGTAAAGAGGGAGCGAGAATGGTTCTTGGCGGCCCGGATTTCTATGATGATTCGTCGGTGTTCGAGACATACAGACAGCACCGCAGTCGCGCCGACAACCCGAACGATACGCTCGAAAAACCGATCACGCTTGAACTCATAGGCGATGTTAAAGACAAGCGTATTCTCGATCTGGGGTGTGGGGATGGGCAATTCGGGCGCGAGCTTTTCGGCAAAGGCTGCGAGTCGTACGTGGGCATCGAAGCCTCGCAGAATATGATAAAGCTTGCAAGAGAAACCCTGGCAGGCACGCGCGGCGAAGTCATCCGCGCCCGAATCGAGGAATGGGCCTATCCTCCTTTATCATTCGATCTGGTTGTCTCGCGTCTGTCCATCCATTACATCGAGAATGTCGATGCCCTCTTCCAATCCGTTCATAACACGCTTACACTCGGCGGCCGTCTCGTCTTTTCCGTAGAGCACCCGGTCATCACCTCCTGCAGCCGGTCCTATGCATCCGGTCAAGGTCTGCGCCAGGATTGGATCGTAGACGACTATTTCAATACAGGTCAGCGCGTGACTCACTGGCTGGGCGGTCAAGTGGTCAAATACCACCGCACGGTCGAAGACTATCACAGTGCTTTACAGAATTCCGGTCTGAAGGTCGAGACCCTCCGCGAGTCTCATCCGCAGCGCGCGTATTTCTCGACCGAGGCGACATACGAACGGCGCAAGCGCATACCGCTCTTTCTTTTCCTAGCCGCAAGCAAAAATTGATCCACTCCAAGGAGAACCGATGGCGACCAACACCATGACCCCGGACACTGCCAGTCTTTCGAGCACGCCAGCCGAACGGACCTACCGCCGCCGCATCTGGGCCTGGGCGGCGTATGATGTCGCGGACCATGCCTATTTCACCACCTTCGCCTCGGCCTTTTTTCCGCAATACTTTGTCGCCATCGCCTGGGCCGCCTTTGTGGCCGGGCCCGGCGGCGTAGTCTTTTCCGAGGCGCAAGCCCGTGACATTGCATCGAACAACTATGCCTTTGCCACCTCCCTCGCCCTCTTGCTCGCCGCCCTCATCGCGCCCATCCTGGGGACCTACGCCGACATTACCGGCCGGCGCAAGCGCCTCCTCATCGTCATTACCATCCTCGGCGGCATCGTCTCCTCCAGCGCCTTTGTCCTCGTCACCGGCATGTGGGAGCTCGCGCTCGTCATCTATATCATCACCCAGATCGCCATCAACATGGCGTTCGGCCTCATCAGCAGCCTCCTCCCCCACGTCGCCCGCGCGGACGATGTGAATCGCGTCTCGTCGCTCGGCTATGCGATGGGCTATATCGGCGGCGGTATCCTCCTCCTCCTCAACACCATTCTCTTTATCGCCGCCTCCAACAACATGATCCCTTCCATCGACAGCAGCATGGCGGTCCGCATCGCCTTTTTCACCGTCGGCATCTGGTGGATCGGCTGGATGATTCCCACCGCCCGCGGCGTTCCCGAGCCCCCCGCCACGCCGCTCGCCCACGACGCAACCGGCAACGCGATCCGCGACACCTTTACCCGCATCGGCCACACCCTGCGCGACATTCAGCGCTATCGCGAGCTCTTTAAAATGCTCATCGCCTTTTGGCTCTACAGCGAGGGCATTGGCGCCATCATCCTCCTCGCCAGCGCCTATGGCGCGGCGCTCGGCATCGGCTCCACCATCCTCATCGGCACCCTGCTCATGACCCAGTTCGTCGCCTTTCCCTATGCCCTCATCTTTGGCCGCATCGCCGATCCGACCAGCAAATGGCGCAGCATGTTTGTCTCGATGCTCATCTGGACCGCCGTCACAATCACGCTCTTTGGCATCTACGTGAATCTCACCTCCGCCACCCCGACCGACATTAGCATTGCTACGACATTCGAGTTTCTCGCCGCCGACCAGCTCCTGGGCCTCTTCCTCTCCTATATCCTCGGACGCCACCTGTTCAAGGGGCTCACCGACTGGCTCGACCCGAAACGCGCCGTCATCCTCGGCCTCATCATCTACATCATCATCCCCATCTGGGGATTCTTCCTCAAGACCCAGGCCGAGTTCTTTTTCATCGGCTGGATGGTCGGCACCGTCCAGGGCGGCACGCAGGCCCTCAGCCGCGCCATCTATGCCGACCTCTCCCCGCGCGCCAAATCGGGCGAGTTCTTTGGGCTCTACGGCCTCAGCGAAAAGTTCGCCGGCATCCTGGGCCCCCTCCTCTACGGCATCGTCGGCGCAATCACGCTCAACCCGCGCGCCAGCGTCTTTTCGATCTCTATCTTTTTCGTCCTCGGCATCCTCATGCTCCAGCGAGTGGACGTGAAAAAGGGGACCGAGAGCGCAGAGGCGGAAGAAGCTCAGATCGAGCAACTGCACGCCGCAGACTAACATGCCAAACGTCGGTATCGTTGCGGATACAACCGCCAGCATCCCGGAAGAGCTCGCCCGCGAGCTCCAGATCGAGCTTGTCCCCTACTATGTCGTCTACGACGGCAAGAGCTGGCGCGACATGGTGGACCTGCATCCCGACGCGTTCGCCGAATACCTCGGCCGCGCAACCACCCTCCCGACCACCGCCTGCCCCAGTTCCGGCGATTACCTGGACGCCTTCAAGCGCCTGGCGGAACGGACCCGCGACATCGTCGCCCTCACCATGACCGGCAAAGGGAGCGGCGGCTATGCCTCAGCCCAGATCGCCGTCGACACCCTCCGCGCCGAAATGCCGCACGTCAACATCCAGCTCGTCGATACGCTTCAGGCCGCCATGTGCTACGGCTGGGCCGTCATTGCCGCCGCGCGCAGCGCCCTCCAGGGCCTCACGCTCGACCGCGTCGTCGAGCACGCCCGGCAGACCGCCCAGCAGGCCATGATGCTCGAAACCGCCGACACCCTCCGGTATCTCTACATGGGCGGGCGCATCGGCCGCGCCCAGCACCTCGCCGGCTCCCTCCTCAACATCAAGCCCCTCATCGGCATGCAGGACGGCGTCATCGTCGCCCTCGGCGTGGCGCGTGGCCGGCCCAGAGCCTACGCCCGCATGGCCGAGCTCGCCCAGGAGCGTTTTGGCGCAGGGACCCCCATCCGCCTCGCTCTCACCCACTGCGCCGCGCTCAAGGAACTGGAACTGCTCAAAAGCGAAATGCTCAAGCGCTTTACCTGCGCCGAACTGCTCGTCACCGCGCTCTCGCCCGTCCTCGCCGTCCACTCCGGCCCCGGCACCGTCGGCATGTGTATCGTGCCCGCGTGAGGAGGAACAAATCAAATGTCAGACCTGAAAACCCTTCAAGCCGCGCTCGACCAGTACGTCCGCCTCACCCACTTCCCCACCGCCATCAAAATGCTCAAACAGGGTGACCCGCTCCCCCCCAAAGCCAAGCGCCCCCAACAGGACCTGGGCGAACAGCTCGCCATCTGTCAGGGCTTCGCCTTTGCCCGGCGCTACGGCTGGACCATCGCCATCGGCCGTGAAGACATCTCCTGCCCCCTTGCCCGCATCGTCTGGGGTTTCGAGCCCATGCTCGACTATTACCTGAACGGCATGACCTGCGCCGGGTTCTACACCGAGACCCCCGCCGCCGGCGCCGTCAGCGAGTCCGAAGTCGCCCGGTTCGCGCCCGGCGAATACGCCTACGTCCTCATCGCCCCCCTCCCGCGCGCCGATTTCGACCCCGATGTCGTCCTCCTCTATGGCAACTCCGCCCAGGTCATGCGCCTCGTCACCGCCGCCCTCTGGAAACGCGGCGGGCGCATCCACTCCTCCTTCTCCGGCCGCATCGACTGCTCCGATGAAGTGATCGTCACCCTGCAAACGAACGACTACCAGGTCGTCCTCCCCTGCAACGGCGACCGCATCTTTGCCCAGACTCAGGACGACGAAATGGCCTTCACCATCCCCGGCTCGAAAATCGACGAACTCATCGAGGGGCTCGCCCAGACCCACAAGAACGGCATCCGCTACCCCATCCCGAACTGGCTCCGCTACACCGGCCGCTTCCCCGACCAGTACACCAAAATGGAAGCCATGTGGCAAGAGCAAAAAGCCGATCAGCCCTTCGGCCCGCAGGACGCACCCACCGAGGAGCGACAATGAGCACACCTCGCGCCTCACCGTCATTCTGAACGCAGTGAAGAATCTCGCTCCCCTGCCGTTCTGTCATTCTGAACGCAGTGAAGAATCTCGCCCCCGCGCCTCACTGTCATTCTGAACGTAGTGAAGAATCTCGCTAACGCAAACCGAATCTGGCGCTTGCGAAGAATCACCCGCCCACCTCCAGGGATTGCAAATCCCCGTCTGAATCCATAGGACGGCCTATGAGCCGTAAAGCGGGGCTGGCTGAAAAAAGGGCCGCAGCCGGAGATTGAACCGCCAAGCGCGCCAAGCACGCCAAGAAAAAATAGGGAACCCATTCTCCCTGTCTACTTGCCCCCGACTATTGCACAATCCCCCTGTGCGCGTATAATCAAAGACAACAAACGTCCGCTCGGTTGTCGCATTGGCGGGGCATAGCTCGAATGGTTGCGGCGACCGAGGTCCCACGCGCGTATCCCACTTGTGATTGCACTGCAAGTGCGATTATTCGCACGCGCGGGTCAAGGACCGGCGCGGGATTTTTTATTTTTAGTCGAGAGG
Source organism: Anaerolineae bacterium (assembly GCA_049694275.1). Taxonomy (GTDB): domain Bacteria; phylum Chloroflexota; class Anaerolineae; order UBA4142; family SHND01; genus JBAVQS01. The sequence goes on from JBAVQS010000197.1 coordinate 10,122, forward strand.
GTTAGATGGCAGCAGCAATAATTCTCCTGAAAGACATCGTGATTGACCCGGAACACCCGATTGATCTTACAGCGCTTCCTCCCGAAGAGGCCATTCGCCTCATCAAGGAATCATTTGGCTTTCTTTCGACGACAATCGATGTCACCCTTGCTGATGGGTTTGTGACGATCAAATTCCTTGACCCCAAAGAGAGTGAGATCGCTGAAGCGGAAAAATGGTACAAGCAAGCCTTGAGAAACGCCAAGGAGGGCGATTACACGCGAGCAGTCCGGCTGTTCGAGCGTGTCGTCGAGCGTGTGCCCAATCATGTTGATGCGCGACGAAATCTGGCGATGGCCTATTTGGAGATGGGTAACCTTGATGAGGCCGAGCGCCGCATCATTGAAACTCTCAAACTCGATCCGAAAGACGCGTGGAGTTATATTCTGCTGGGCAATATATACTCGAAACACAGGAACGAATTCGTGCGGGCCGAAAAGTGGTATCAACGCGCTTATGAATTGAACCCGAACGATGCTATTCTGTTGACCAACTATGGCGCACTCATGCTAGAGCGCGGTAACCGCGAGCAGGCTGAAGAGTTCTTCGATCAGGCCATCGAGGCAGACCCCAAGTGGCCGCATAGCTATTATGCCCTGGGCCTCCTGAGCTACCAGAATGACAAGTTTGAACGGGCGATAGATGTCATCGATCGGCAATTCAAGGATGCCAAGACGGTAGATGTCCGTAGCAGCCCGGTCTTTGCCGAGTCGCAACAGCTATACTTGCATGCGAACCTCAAACTGGCCATGCGCGATCATGACATGATGGTGCAGTACATCGAAAGCCAAACGCAGGCTGTCGAGGCTCTTACCGGCTATCCCATTAGCATTAAAGAGGATCCGACGGTCACTGAGACGGCGGCTGTCAGCGAGATGGCATGGCGGCGCCGGCGCAAGGAACATATCATTCGCTATCACCCTATAGCGCCCGAGATCCTCCCCCACCTCCTTGCGCACGAGCTGATGCACATCCGGCTGGACTATGCGACGCGTCAGGCCGGCCGGGGCCGGAACTTTGCGACGACCGCCCAACAGCGGGAGCGCGCCATTCGCTCGATCTCCGACCATGTGGACAAGCTAAAGGAAAAGGGCCTTTCTGATGATAAGGTAGAAAAATACATCCTCATGCTTGTCCGCGGCCTCGCCAACCAACTCTATAACATACCCCTCGACCTGCTGATCGAGCACCACGTATACCGGGAGAATGTTCCGATCCGACCGAGTCAGTTCATATGGTTCTATCAAGACCAGACTAACATCGTCAAAGCGGTGACGGACAAGGGCATCCGGCAGATGTCCCCGCCGCGCATCTACCGCGCCAGCATCACAATCAATGCGGTCTATGCCCTCTTCGTCGATTCACTCTACGGCGGCAAGACCACCTACGCGGCGCCCTACAAGAACACAGAGTTCTGGACAACCGCGCAGCGCCTGTTTGACCGCTGGGAAACGATGCGTGACTCGTACAAGCCGGGCGACGAGCATGACCTGGTTGACGAGTTCGCGCACATCCTGAAGCTCGAAGACTGGTATGAATGGCAAACGGATGACGGCGAGAACATGCCGGCGCTGCCCGAGCCACCGGCCGAAGCCCCCGGCCCTGCCCCGCAGGGCACGTCCAACCCGGAGCTCTTGAAGCAAAAAACACCTGCGAGCATCATGTATCTGCTCAGCGCCCTGAAGCGCTTTGACGAGCTGACCCCGGACAGGGTCCAGCAGATCGGCTTCGAGATCGCCGTGATCGGCCAGGAGGGCATCGACTATGCCGATTCCGACAAGAAATACCACCTGAACTCCATTCCCGGCGAGGCATTCAGCGGCCTTCAGCTACTCTGCATGATGTTCGTGGCCTTCAAGCGCATCGACCCAACCGTTGACCAGCACCTTGACCTTGAAGAGCCTTACCAGATTGCCTTACAAATGCAC